>JALVLD010000027.1 GCA_027033525.1 Candidatus Dojkabacteria bacterium | reverse complement strand
GATGTATATCGCCTCTCTCTCAGAATAAGTGCCTGATAGCCTTCGATTACTAACAGATGTTATAGCAACGACTCCCACAATGATTATGAATGCTGCAATAACCCAGCAAAAAACTTTATTACATTTATCTTTCATATATTTGAATATATCATACGTGAATTCATCTAGCAATGCGATTCACACACAACCATGCTGCTTGCACTCCGAATCTTTTTTTGTTTATGTTAAATGGTTTTATTTTTTATTTGCAAAAATAAATTGGTAGCATCTTCTGAACTTTCTAAAACATACTGTTGCACACGAGTAACCCTAGCTTTCAAAGTAACCGATTTACCGTTTGACAATATACACTGCGCACCTAGAGCTCACGCCGACCTCACAAACTCCGCTTACCTTTATTTTCGGTTATTGATCCAGTGCACTAGAATATTTTTGTAGCATGTCCCAAAAATCGCCGTTAAAAGCTTCTTCGTCTAGCACCCACCGGCCAGTCTTAGGATCATATATATACCACTCTCCACCTCCTCCGACTATAGTCCCCGCCCTCATCGCTTGGAGATTCAACGGTTCGTCTGGAAATGCCCACTTTACCTCAACAACACGTAACGCTTCCTCCTTGCCGTCCATCATAAGGTGTACGTGTATTAAATATGATACTTTGATGAGAGGAACATCAGGCCAAGCTACTCTAGCCAGCGTCTCAAGTTCCACCGTATCGTCCTCATGGCCAATTAAAACCTTATCTCCTGGCCAAGGTCCTATACCGAACCTTGTTAAAAACTCAAGTGCGGCCTTGTCTCCAGGTTTTACCTCTATCAAGACCGGAGCACCTTGGTAATGTCCCTGAAGAACTATTGTCCATGGTAATCCTAATGCATAATCTACTAGATGGTCTCTTGCTTCAAGTATTTCTGTTTTGCCATCAGCATATGTTAAAGTACGCTCGGGATTGTAACTTATAGCTGCTCTGTAATATTCTAAACCAGCCTGATTAATTGTATTAGTCCAATTTCCCCCTGGTGGCACGACACCTACATAAAAACTATACTGCATATAAAACAGATTACTTTCTATTCGTATCGGATACTGAAAGCCAGTTTGGTTATTAATATCTATCATTTCTGTATTAACTGGCCTAGGCGTAGGAGTTGGGGTGGGTGTCTCAAGTACTGGTGTAGGAGTTGGAGTAGCTATGCCACCACATGCGGTTGTTAAAATTGTAATGGCTAGTAAGCCTAAGGCAGCACCACGCTTCCCACTTTGCAGATTTCTTAAGGCATTCTGGTTTAAGATAGAACCAACAACTCCCAGCCCCAGCGCAACGCCCAAGAGTCCCTGAATAAATTGTTCTATCTCTGCTTCAGAAAAACCACTTTGCTCTAACGCTTGTAATAAATGTTCTCCAAATTTCTGCGGGCTTGTCGCAATTTTATCTATGATATTTTGTAAGTTCACCTCCGTATGAATTGCTAGTCTATTGCTAAAATCCATGGCCAAATCCCCTAGAGTCGATGCCTTATGATACGGTTCACGAGTAGCTTCAGCGCTATCCAGTGCTAACGGCAATTCCATTTCTGAGACATGTGCGACATTAACACCGGCTGCCCCAATTTTAGCGACACTCGGATTGTGAACAGTTTGGTTAGCTCCTCCCAATAAAGCAGCAGTACTTGCGATCGTACTTGCTAACGCAATAGTGCGTAAGCGCCGTCTTGCATGAGGGTGGTTGTCTTTAAAATCTGGTTTTACTCCCCCTTCTCTTAGCTCCTCAATAAAAGCACGAATCTCTTCTTGATATTTACGTGCAAGAGATCCTTGTACCGCGAGTAGTTCATCTATTAGTTGTCCCATTTGCTCTTTTTGTGGACCTCCTGGTCTATTTGCGACCTCCAACTGTTCCAAAGCTTGTTGCAACAAATAAGAAGGGAGAGCACCAGAATAAAAATGGTTTGCTGCTTCTTGCACCTTTTTGGATATCATTTCTCTCCAACGGCGTCCTACCCCAATTCGCTCAGCATATGCTAATGCATCTTCTAACGCTTGGGAGGTTACCTTAAGTGGAACAGTTGTTTGCGGTTGTATAATTTCAGGCCATTCTGCGGCTGGAACCCACGCGGATTGTCCTTCCAGATAATCCCCACGAGGTGCGGCTGCTATTATTCTAGTTTGCTCTGAATTTTTTGCCCCGGTAGGTACTATAACCATGAGATCGGGCATTGGAGGACCTAAAAAGACACGTCTTGACCGTTTCCCAAAATTCTGCGTCCCAGGAATATGAGTTGCTGAAAATCCAAAAGCGAATTCAAGCCCGAGCTTGGTTAACCATGTGGTATCTACCCCCCTACTGTCTGGGTCGCCTTCTCTATTAGAACTAATAGGCAAAACTTTTATTCTTGGGAACCTGGAGTGGGCCGTAAGAGGAGAAGGACCAACTTTAGTCTCTTGGGACTGCCCACGCCCCTTGGTACAACTTTTTGGGGCTCTTCTAGCCCTAGAGTAGTTCATATACTATATTGTATTTATTATAGGACAAGCTATGCCTATTACAACTAATGAAGGAACCTCCTATTACCATTGCTAAAATGATTAAAAATACTGCAACAAACCTACCTTTGCACTACTATTCCAGTTCTCTGCTCTTTTTTGCACGTATTTCGTGGGCAGTTTTCTCTACCGTGGATTTTAACTCTCTAAATGTTACAGCAGTCGCTAATATCTGCAATTGTTTTAATGTGATATATTTACGCTTAAGCCCAAACATTTTATCCAACTTATACGTTGGAACCACATAAAATTCCCACTGATCTAAATTCAACGGATCTACTTTCCTCTGATCTTTGCAAGTTAAAACACAAAAAATATAGATATCTGCTTGTCTTTTCAAGCTTTTAGCAGTTCTACCTGTTTGGGGATCAAACGCTCTTGTTGGGCTAATAGAGAAAATAATATTACTAAGCCGTGGTTGTGCCCATGCTTGCAAATAAGCACTTGTTTTTACCTCAATTTTCAAATCTTTAAACTGCAAATCGTAGGCTCCCCAGCCTTCCCTAGGAGATTTTAATGTTGGAGAGTCTATTGCATATCCAACAATAAACTCTGCAAATATCCCACGTGTTGTATTATCTATAAAATCCGAAAATGCCCATTGCCAAAAATCTAAAACAGCCACCGGTAAAGTTCTCCCTTCATATTGCAAATGCTTATTGTACTTTTTAAACTTAGTTTTAAGTTTTGGATACTTAATCACAATTAGATTTTATAAAATTTATGTCTTCAACACACAACCACGCTGCCTGCACTCCAAATCCTTTTTTATTTATGTTAAATGGTTCTATTTTTTGCACATTATCAAAGGATACAAAAATTGCATATTTTTTGTTGCTAATATAGTCAAGTACGTGCTGGGGAATATCTTTTTGGGTTAACGCTTTAATGCCTAAATCTTTATTTTTTATTTGCAAAAATAAATGAGTAGCATCTTCTGAACTTTCTAAAATATACTGTTGCACACGAGTAACCCTAGCTTTCAAAGTAACCGGCTTGCCACTATCTTTAAAATAAATTGTGTCCCCAGGGGATACGCGATTCCAAGGGCAGGCTTTTGTTTTATACCAACGAGATTCTACCGTTTTTTCACCGCTTAAAATTTTGGGTAGAAGTTTCCAAGAAGATTTCATTATGGCAATGTGGGTGTAGGCTTTAGATCCTCCTTGGCTGTTAGAGGCTTTTACATGCGCACGCCAATTGTTTACTTTGCGGCCGTCTAAAACACCGGTTTTAGCAGATAAACTGATGTCTACAAATAATTTGTACATAAAGTATTATACTATAGCATAAAACCCTAATTTTTATAATATTTCTAACTTTATGAACCTCTTTTGAATAACCATCGTATGCTACAATCTTGTATGTTTCTTCACGATTTCCGAACTAAGAATTTAAGAAAGGCGTTAATTTTTTGGTTTGTCTTTTGGCTTTTTAATATTCTGGTTGTTAGTATTGCCGTAGTTAATGGTTGGTTTAATACATTTTCTAATTGGCTTAACATATGGCTTACAAATACTATTCATCTAAACAAGGACTTAAGTAAATATTTATCCCACAGTTTTTTACCAACGATTATAATTGGTTATATCCCAAGTATTATTTTTTTAATATATTTGCATAAAAAATTCTTCACTTATTTGCCAAAAAAACTTAAAAAGTTTACAACATTACTCATACCAAAAAGCCGTAATATTCATAGCCTAGTTGTATTTGGGATCATGGTCTTAATATTACCATTCCCTGTCATTACCATGTCATATCCTGTGTCCTTAAACACATGGGGTATCATTACACTTAGTGCAATTAAATTCTCTGTCGTAGGCCTAGTCGAAGAATTAATGTATAGAGGATGGTTATTTGTACTTTTATACATATTTATACACAAACTAACAAAAAATAAAACATGGAGAACAACGTTATTAGTAATTATCGTTACAAACCTCATATTTTCCATATCACATATACCAACATTTCTCTTTAGCCTAATAAATAATAAATCTAACAACGTATTATTTGTACCACAGTTTGTAACAGGAGTATTTTATTCAATACTAATGCTTGTAAAACCCAATTTACTGCTATTAAGCCTCGCCCATATGGCAGATGATTGGTATAGCAGTCTTGGGATATATTTAAAAAACTGTACAATATCCATTTGGCACGCAAATTATTGTACAGATATTGCGCCTACCAGCATAAATATAATGCTAATAGCATTTTATTGGAAAGATATTAAAAAATTTTTTGTGAGGGCAATGCATTCTTTAAAACATTCTTTGAAGATATAAACACAACCATAGGCATAAAGCTAAAAGTGTCAAAGATATTTGTACACCACGTTGTATTTGTTATCTCCTAACGTTGGTCTCAACAAACCCTACAACATCTCTTGCCAGCTCTTCTCCAAACCCTTCAAAATCGTGATTTGCTCCTTTATAAAGTTTTACTGTTACATTAGGGCTATTTATTAAGGCGTCTTTAAGCATTTGCAAATTTGCTTGTGGGTTTTCAAACTCATCTTTTGTGCCTGCTGCTAAAAATACTGGAATATTAACCTTTACAAACTGTTGCCACACTTTCGCTTCAGTATCATGGTATGCAAAAATATTTGCCTTAGCATCCGGACTAAATAAACTTAAAAATGTTTCAGCGGAAAGTAAATATTCTGCCCACAACAATTTGCTTAATAAGGCCTTACCTTTGCCTTGTTTAACTAAATTTTTGGCTTCATTTAAAAGTTGCTTATAATTTGGTTCTGGAGTTGTTAAGCCTAGCATATCTACCGGACTTAATAATACCAATGCTTTAACATACTTTTTATACTCTTCTATTTGCTTACTGCCCCGCTCATTAAAATACCAATACATTATTTTAGATGGGCCTAAAGAATGTCCTTGTAAGATGATGTTTTTATAACCTAATTCCAAGAGCTTTTTAATCCAGGCATTTATGTCATACACAGAGTCTTCAAAAATCTCATAAGCATTGCCAAGTAGTTCTACTTTATCCTTTTTCGCATTATAAACACCATTTACACTTGCACTACCTCTATGTTCTACAATAAGTAAATCGATTCCAGCTTGTGTATACTGCTTAACCATTTCTGGATAAAAAGAATTGAAGTATAAATTCCCACCCATACCGTGGATGTGTAGAACTACAGTATCAGAATGTGACTTCATGCTGTTGCTGGCCTCTGCATTCCCTTCTCCCTTTGTAAACAACTGGCCAGTAAAAACATAACCATCTTGAGTTTGGGTTTTAAGGTAGGTTAACATAATTGCAAGATAGAAATATTATTACTTAAACTATTTTAACACAACCTCATAAAACCAGATTCCATAAAAACCAGGACTTTTCTGGAGTAC
>JALVLD010000026.1 GCA_027033525.1 Candidatus Dojkabacteria bacterium | reverse complement strand
ATTTATAATTATTTTCGCGATTTATCATTTTTTGCAATTTTTCTTGCAGAAAACAATTATAATTTTGACAAAATAAACAAATTAACAATTACTTATTACAAAGGCTGGCTTAAAGATAGAAATCATATAAAATGGCTTAAAGCTCACCAAAAAGAGCAAAAAAATAACACTGTAGAAGCTCAAAATACCAAAGAGCCTATAGCTGATGACAAACAAAATAATGCTTTAGAGAATACCAAAGATAAGCCCGTTTCACAAAAAGGCAAAGCAATAAATCCTAATTATAAAGGTGGTTATGTTAAAAATAACAATCCACAAAAATTAGATGCAAATAGTATAAATAGAATTCTTGTAAGTTTGCGGAATTATTTACGCTTTCTAATTGAATACGACTACCCTACTCCACTTGCTCCCGATGCAGTAAGTTTAATTAGACAACCAAAGAAAAAACCACAGGTTCCAACATTAGAAGAAGTAATTCAGCTTGTAGAAGCGCCTAGTACTCTTGAGCCAGACCCAATAGTTGCTGCAAGAAATAGAGCTATATTAGAAACTTTACTTGCCACAGGCATGCGTATTTCAGAAGTTGTTAGCTTAAATAGAGATCAAGTAAATAGCGAAGGCAAGATGTTTATTACTGGTAAAGGTAGAAAGCAACGTTTAGTATATTTAACTCCTCGTGCCCTACATTTTATAGAGGAATATTTAAAATTAAGAAAAGATTCTTACCCTGCTCTCTTTGTTCCAACTTCGGGCAAAGGCTTAAAAACTAGTGATCCTAGAATTTCTACTAATTATATTCAGATGAAAATAGCAGAATATAGACGGATTTTAGGTATTGTTGTACCAATTAGTGCCCATACAATAAGACATGCTTTTGCAACTTATTTAGCTGAGCAAGGCGCAAATCCAGCAGCAATTCAAGTACTTTTAGGGCATGAAAGTTTGCAAACCACAACTCGCTATGTACATGCTAGCGATAAATTTGCAGAAAAAACACATCGTAAATATCATCCAGTAAAAAGATAGATCGGTAACTAAAAGTTGTAGAGGCTTTGTGAAATATGTACGCCTTCCTGAGTGTACGGTGTGGGCCAGTTTTAAAGCAATTTGTACAATTCTATCCAAGTTGGTTCTTCAGTAAAGATTTCTATGTTTTTGCCTTGGTTTAGGTAAATACTACCTAATTTAGGCACAAAATATTCTTGGTTATTAGTTGTAATTTTTATATTGTTAGTAATAGCTGTTATTATAACAGGTTGGTTTATGTTTATTTCATATTTATTTTTTGCAATAAAAATTAAAATTTTAGAAAGATTATTATCGCTAGGGAGTTTGCATGAAATACTTACAATTTGTTTATTAGGCTCTCGTTTAATTTGTAGTGTTGAACTAGTGCAAAATTGCTGCAGAGTATTAATTGCATCTTTAGTGTTATTGGGAAGCATTTGGTATAAATGAGTTTGTGTATCCGTATTGGCTTTTATAACAGGCATTGCAGGCTCTAGCCTAGCAATAGGCTTGCCATATTGAAATATTGTGTACTTGCGTTTATTTTGTACAATTTTTTTAAGAATATTTCCTAAATGTTGCTTAAGATAAGTAGCTGTTATTTGTGTTGGCATAAACAATTGTACAAGAGATTGTACGATTTGTAAATTCTTACGTATGTACAGGGAAGGAGTAGATATAGCTTTATTATATTTCTAGCGCCCTTCCATTGTTAAGCCTACAGTAAAGAACATGAAGCCAACAATAGCGAATACTGTCGGTAATAATAGGTATAGGGGTTATTTATTCGTGCATTTTCCCATAACCTGGTAAGTAAATAATCTCTACTTTATCGCCTTTAGTCCAAATATTTGACTTTGCTGAGCCTATAGTCGAAACAAGGTTGTGTTTTTGTCTTCGAATTCAATAATTGGATGGTATAAGAGGAAACTTTTCGCAACTAATTTACGTGAATTTTTTTAATATGAGCAACTTCCATAAAAACTATTCCAAGTTGCGTAAGTATTATTGACTCATAAAATTAACTTCTATTTTTTGACTATTTATTTCTCCTGTAATTGATAACGTAGTAGATTCCTTACGTACAGTAAGGCTGAAATCTGTTGAGCCAACATAGGTTGCTACTTCAGCATAGCCATGTTCGGCTAATTTTTGTTTTAAGATTTCTACGTTAGATTCAGTAATTTTGTTTTTAATTATATATACAAGAAGTGCGTAGCCATTCCCTTGGTGCATATTTAAAGAGTTATATTCAGACAATTTAGCACCTCCGAAAATTGACGATAATATTGGCTTTATCATGTTATTAACTGCTTGTAATGTTTGGTTCGATGGTGTTAAATCCTTCGCATTGTCATATTTCGAGCTGTTGGATTCAGTAGTATTTGTTGAAGATTGTGAATTATTCTCTTCAGCTGGAGTTTCATTTGCGCTGTTAGAGTTAAGTTCTAGTGAGATAATTGTATAAGTGCGTTTTTTGTATTCAACCGTGGCTACTGCTAATTGAAGATTTTTGTCATCTTTTGTGTATTCTTCTACTTTTACTTTAGAAAAACCAAAATCTTTTGTTGCATTTGAGATATTAATACTCCCGTGAGAGTTTTTGGTATAACCGCATTTTTCTATTTTTTTCGTAATATAAGCATAAGCTTTATCAAGTAAATCGCCTGGTTTGCCATATACAATAGTTAAATTTCCATTTGCTTCCGCCCTAAATACTCGTGTATAACCTTTAGGTTTGCCAATACATGGAATATCGCTGCCTGCAACTTCATGCGCGAAATCTAGTCTCCCCCAGGGCATTTCAATTACAGGAGGTTTATAAATTATATTAAAAATAGGATTTATAATAAATTTTTTTGCAAAAAATGAAAAAATTAAAATAAAGATTAAAATACTAGCTAAGCCAATAAGCCCCATTTTTACTATTTTGCGTTTACATGTTTTTAAAATTTCTGAAAGTTTCATAAGATATTTTTAACAACTTATTTATTATTTAAGTAACATTCTTTTAGCTTTCCAAGTGAATCAAAAATATTTATGTTAACAGTAAATGGATTTGATTCTGCGATTGTTTGTTTTACTTTATTATCTATAAGCACAACTTTAAATTCGTATTTGCCATTTTGTTTGATTTGTTTGCCAAAATCTGCAAGAATATTAGTTAAATAAATTTTCCCGCCACCCTTGAACTCAAAACCATGATTTTCACCGCTGTAGATTGTGATAAGCTTAGTTTCATTGGGTTTTATTTCGCCAAAATCCTTTATGCTAGCATTTAATTCTTCAAAAGAGCCGTCAGAAAGTTGATTTACGCCTTGTTTAAGATAAATAGGTAAAGACGTATTTTGATATTGAATTGCAAAGCTATATCTTTTGTTTTTAATTTCTTCAAAACTAAATGTTTTTTTGCCATTATTAGTTAAATTAAATTGTATATTAATTGGTTGGCAATAATTAGCTATAGTTTTTGGGAAATAAGTAATCTGCATTGAGAGTTTTAAAGTATTAGTATTTAGTAAAAATATTATTGCAAAGACAAAAATTACAATTAATAAAACTAAGAAAAGAAAAACTTTATTTTTAAGCATATATAAATCCTAACACAGATAGATTTATTTGCCAAGTGGTATTGGACCTAGAGGGAAATAAGGCAGTTTTGTAGGTGCTGGATTCTTTTATTGTTTAGTTTTAGGCTATTTTTGTGTTTGATTTGCCTTTTGTATCATAAAATCAATAGTTCGCTTCAATAAATTTTGTACAACTTTTAAGCTTTTATTAGCTTGTTTTACTAAACTTTTATACAAGTGTGGATTGTGTTCTATTAAATCTATTACAGTTGCTAGGTCAAAGCCAAATACAAATATTACTTTGGCAACTTCTTTTAATTGTGGGTGACTATAAAGTTCTGCTACTAATGCTTGACCTTGTGCATATATTAAGTCGCGTGGAGTCTGAGTATAACCAGATACTTCTGGGGTTGGTGTACCTACACGTTCGTTGCGTAATGCATGTTGGACAGCTTTTCTTAGGGCTTCTTTATTAACTGTTATTTTCCCATCAGTGGTCTGGCGCAATTTTGCATAAGCATATTGAATTGCTTTTTTAGGGGCTTTTTCCTCTGTTTCTTCTAAATCGCTTACCTTGTTTGTAATTGCAATCAGTACAGTACGTTGAGCTAAGTTAAAGCCATTTAGCATAGCCAATTGCCCCACAAGATGCCTTGCTTTCGGAGCGCCTTGTAGTAATGGAAGATGGGTGGCTATAGAAGAAGTCATAGTTTCGCGACCGGTTGGTTCAGGAGTTTCAGCACTTGCAGTGCTTTGCTGTGCTATTTCGGCGACACTATTAAAAACCCATTTCATATACCTATCAACTAGGGTTGTAGAAGCTTCACTTGCATGCCCTGACCTTTTTGTGCCTATATCTTTAAATAACAATAGATGTTCTGTTTGTAAATTTTGGAGACCAACTGCAAAAAATGCCTCAGGATAGCGGCGAGCAGCATGTGTAAGTTCGTGTATTAGTGTTTTTATTATGTCTTTTCTTTTTTTTGCCCTTTTAGGAAATATTAGTTTAAATGGTTCTTTGTATCCTCGTTGTAGGTTTGCTCGACTTCTGTAATCTATCGCAGCACCTGTGCGAGCTTCAGACATCTCTAGTTCTACAATTTCTGAAATTCCTAAAGCTTCTAGCAATTCTTTTAAAAATCCTTCTACTTGGTCTGCAGGTAATTTTTCATTAAGATATTTATCTAGTGCATTTGCTTGTGCTGGGGTAAGCTCAGGGAGGGTTACGTCTCCGGCAACTTCATTTAATATAAACTCACTTAAAATTTGTTGTGGATCATAATCCTCTCTAGCTTTTGCATCTGTTTTAGCCCATTTTTCTATTTGTGCAGCAAAGCCTTTTGGGTTTAAGCCTTTTAGTACTTCTAAAGATGCTCTAAAAGGAGCAGATACATTGTACATGTATCTAATTAATGGACGTGAAAATGGTACAAAAAGGCCATGATTTGGTTGCCTCGCTTCGGGGGACGTGGAGTTTTGTTCTTTTGCTGTGATTGTTGCCTCCTCAAAAAATGCCCTGAATGGTTGAGCACCGCGTACAAATAATGAGTAGCGTGTAATCTTTCGAGGAGTACGGGGTTGTGCAGTAGTACCTGGTTTGGTTTGCTCTAGAGTAAGTCTTAGACGTGATACTGTTGCTATGCGAGTATTAGTCAAGCGTAAGAATAAACGCATCAAGGCTATGGTTGGTTGCGCCTGGGTATCTTTGATATTTCTAATTCGCTCTTTTAGCCATTTTTTATATTCTCTTAGCATTTTTTCTCGCAAGGCTGCAGCATGGTTTATATCCATTTGCATACGGTACGGGAAGTCAAAGTCTGGACTGGCTAGCTCTTGGATTGCTTGTGTTGGATCTTTATGTTCTTCTACTACATGTACGAGTCTATCGGTAAACGTGTCTAGTTCATAACCTTTACCTATTTCTAGCAACTTTTTGAGCTTCTTTTTAGCAGCTTTTACTTTTGGAGTAAGTTCGTGATTTTCTTGGCTTTCTTGTCTTACCTCAGCAATACGAGTTGTAGTATATTCTAAAACTCTGTAAATAACAGCATAAGGATCGGGCGCTTGGGGACCTGAAGCCTTGTTTTGGTCCGGTTGGTTATATTTTTCTTCTAGCTTAGCGGCTTGTTTTAACCATTTTTCCCAATTTTTAAGTTTCTTTTTGTCTTTTTCTTCAGGGGGAGTTTCTGTTATAGTTTCTGTTTGAGCTGTTTTGGGAAGTGTTTGTAGCAATGCTTCTACTTCGGCTTTAAGGTCTTCTGGTAGTGATTTCAAAAAAGTACCGGCTTGTTCAAGCAGTGCTTCTGGTGATAGCTTTGCAGTTTCGTCTTGTGGTTCTACACGTAGTGCTTCTAAAATTT
>JALVLD010000025.1 GCA_027033525.1 Candidatus Dojkabacteria bacterium | reverse complement strand
CGATAGGGGCTTGGGCTTCAGCCCAACCAAACGAACAGCGTAACTTTGTGGGGTTGAAACCCCAGCCCCTTTTTTATTCTGTCAAAAGGTTTTATAATATTCTTTTAACAAATCCTACGGAAAGGTAATGTATGCGTTATTTTTTGATAGTAACTGTTTTGATTAGTGGTCTCTTCGCTAATTGTAATCTTGACAATAAATCAAAATCAATTGTTTTTAGTGCTGCCAAAAATGGAGATATTAAAACTTTAAAAAAATTTATCTCAAAAGATAAAAATATAAATTGTGCAAAGAAGCCAAAGTAAATCCTACTGGATTTTTTTGTTTTAACAAAAAACGAATATATGATCTAGTGTAACTTTGGCATACTGGACAATTGCACTTGGAATCCAGAGGACGTAAGTCATTATTATATTCCTGTTTGCGAATCCGTAAGACATCGAAATGCTTACCATAAGTTTCACCATTACCTTTAGTTACATATAATAAGCCATGCCTTGCGTTGCGAGTTGGAATTACGCAATCAAAAAGTGTTAAGCCTAGCTTTACAGATTTTGCAATATCATCAGGAGTGCCTATCCCCATTCCGTATAAGATTTTGTTTTTAGGGAGAGAGTTAGCAAAAATTTTTATAATTTCCGTATTAAATTTACCATCTGGAGTAAGTGGCCAACCTCCAAATCCATAACCGTCAAAGCCAATTTTTGTAAGCTGTCTGGCAGAAAGTTCGCGAAATTCTTTGCTGTTTCCCCCTTGCACTACAGCAAAAAGTAAGGGACGATCAAATTGTATATATTTTTGCCCTTTAGAATTTGTTTTTATAACAGGACTAGTTTTAGCAAATTCTTTATTGGATATTCCTAGAAGCTGTAGAAAAGTATCTTTGGCACGTTTAGCCCAGGCTGTTGTAATTTCAACGGATTTTTTTATTGTAGATTTGGTCTCATGTCCCATTAGTGGATAATCTAAAACTACACGAATATCGGATCCAATATTGTGTTGTATTTCTTGTGATTTTTCAGGTGTTAATTTAACTTGTATGCCATTAAAATTAAAAAAAGCACCTTCTTTAGTAATTTTGCCCTTCTTACTATTGTGTATAAGCGAAAGTACTTGAAAACCACCACTATCAGAGAGTATTATTTTGTCTTGCAATAATGGAAGTCGTTTGCGTAAAGGGACAGCGTCAAGGTTAAGTAAGTGGTAGTGTAAGGTTGTTACAATTATTCCTGGGATTGTAGGTGAGAGTAGATGTAAAGGAACGCTGTGAATTGTGCCATATGTAGCATCTGGAAAGAATGCTGGGAGCAAGAGCTTTTTACTCATTTACGCCAATGTAAGTTAAGAAGTCTTTAAGTTTAAGCCTTTTCTGTAAAAAAATGCGATGAAATTCTAAAACTAAGTCTGTAGAAACGGGAGGTAATAGAAAAGAGGTTGCAAGTTTATGCGCAGGTAAGTCTAGAACAATCGGGAATTTGCGGGCTGCATTGATAGGCTCCACCAGCTGGACGATATATTGGGCTTTACATTTTGGACAGGTGGCTTGAACTATTATAAAATTGGTGTTATCATTAATAACCGTTAGGTCTTTAGGTTTGTATGGAGTACCGCATTTATCGCAATATGCTACAACATTTTTTAAGACAAATTCTTTTATTTCTTGTTCGTGTTGTTTATTTAACATAATTTATTATAACATATCATGGCTAAAAAGCTTTCTAAAGCTAAGCGCCGGCTTTTAGAAAAAGGCGAGAAGAAAGGTTTTTTGACCGAGGCGGAAATACTAGAAGTGTTCCCTAATCCTGAGGTAGATATAGACGAGTTAGAAGAATTTTTAGAGTTATTAGAGCAAAAAGGCGTAGAGGTATTATACGAGCAAGATAGCAAAAACAAGCCAAAGGAGTTAACATTGGAAGAAAAATTGCGGATTTTGGAAAGTATACAAGCATCTGCTACCGGTAATCCTTTGCGTTCTTATCTACAGGAGATAGGAAGCATTCCTTTGTTGACTGCCGAAGAAGAAGTTATTTTGGCCAAACGAATTGAAAAAGGAGACAGAAAAGCTGCCCAGCTTTTAACATTGGCCAATTTGCGTTTGGTCGTAAGTGTGGCCAAAAAATATGCAAGGAGCGGCTTAGACTTTTTAGATCTAATTCAAGAAGGAAACATTGGTTTAATGAAAGCAGTAGAAAAATTTGATTACAAGCGTGGTTTTAAATTTTCAACTTATGCCACCTGGTGGATAAGGCAGTCTATTACTCGGGCTATTGCTGAGCAAGGCCGCACTGTAAGACTCCCAGTTCATATGTATGAAACTATAAATAGATTACGTAAGGTAAAAAATGAACTCACTACCAAGCTAGGTAGGCCACCAACCCAAAAAGAGTTAGCAAAAGCTATGGATATGGAAGAAGAAAAAATAGAATATATAAATAAAATCTCACAGTATTCCATCTCACTTACTGCTGATCGTTCTGATGGAGATGACGACGATTCGGTATCTTTAAGTGAAGTTATATCTGATGTTACAGCAGAAACTCCGGAGGAGGAAGCACATCAAGATATAATGCGTCAAGATTTAATGAATTTGCTAAAGGAGTTACCACAACGTGAGCGTAGAGTTTTAGAATTAAGGTTTGGGCTTTTAGACGGTGTACAACGAACATTAGAGGAAGTAGGTCGAGAGTTTAATGTAACCCGCGAGCGTATTAGGCAAATAGAAGCTAAGGCTTTAAATCATTTAAGAGAAATAGCACTGAACAAACGTAAAAAGAATGCGGCTGAAGCTTTGGTACGTCGGAAGGAGTTAAATGCTGTTTAGAGTGTAAGCGTTCTTGTAGTATAAAATGTGTTAAAATTCAATAGGTTTATGGTGGCTATAGCTCAGTGGTAGAGCGCCTGTCTGTGGAACAGGTGGTCGTGGGTTCGAATCCCACTAGCCACCCAGTAAGCGCATTGCTTTCCCAAAAGAGTAAATATTAAGGCCAAACAGAGTAAATATTAAGGCTGCAAACCAAATACTTTTAGCCCATTTGTAAATTTTGGTTGTTTTTAGTCTAATAACAAGAGATGCAAGCTGCAAAAGTACGATTAAAATTAAAATAATTCCAGCTGAGTATATAGCAGTTAATGTATTAATAGTGAGGATTCTTGTATAAAAAATGGTCTTGGTATTTATGTCTATGGGAAGATATTTAGGATTGGTAGTTAAATTATGTTTTAAAAAATAAGCTAGTGGGATGAGTATAAGGTTAGCAATAGTTAGTCGCAGGGTCGTAGCATTACAATGAAGTTTTAATTTTAAGCTTATTTTTTGCAAGTAAGTCTTTAGGTTGTTTGTAGCTTTTGGGGGCATAGTAAATTATAGCTCACTTTTTATGTTAAAATTAAATATGCCTAAAACACTTCAGATAATTCAGTTACCACAATACGAAAAAGAGCTACGTATGCCTTCTAAAGCTTTAACAAAGCAGGAAATCCTAAGTAGCATGATGCAAGAGTTTTTTGATGATTTATTATTTACCTTAGATCATTCTAAAGAGCAAGTTGGTATAGAGGGGGTCGGGCTTTCTGCTGTGCAAGTAAATAAGCATGTAAGGGTTTTCTGGGCATATAATATAAAGACAAATAAACCTAGATTATATATTAATCCAGAGGTGACTATATTAGATCCGACAGAAGTTGTTGGAGAAGAAGGATGTTTAAGTATTCCTGATAGATTCGGATACGTGGCTAGACCTAGACGAATAAAGGTAGCTTATCTTGATAGGCGAGCTGTGCCTCATGAAGTAGAGCTTAAAGGGTTTAATGCTAGAATAGTACTTCACGAATTAGATCATTTAAACGGAGTGCTTTTTATAGATAAAATTGTAGAGGCACCTCAAAAGGATAACTTAGTATTTGCATAAGTTCAAAGTTATTGTTGCGTCTGGGTTGGAGTAGGTGAGATAGTAGGAGTCGGTGTAATTGCGGGAGTAGGGTTGTACATATTTTGTTCTTTTTCAAAATCTTCTATTGTTATGCGTAGTTGTTTTTCACGTTCCCTTATTTTGTCTAAAACATCAGTAGGGATGTTTGTGGGTATTCGTGTAAGATAAGTACTGTAGTTTTGTAAGGCGACCTCCTTATTTTTTAGCGTGACGATGATTTTTAAACTAACAATACTTACGCCGAGTAAAAGCGACAGGAGTAGGATGCCTTTTAAATTAGGTAGGTTGTTTCGCATATTATTGCGTTAATAGGTTATATTTTAGTCGATATACTACGAACATAATAAGTATACTTTGTCGTGTTTGTGTCTGGGCCCCATATGTAATGCTGATAACCTTGGGCAAGAAGGGGGTGTTTTCCCAGTGGGTGATAAAACTATTCAAGTTGGCTAGTGGACCTTTAAGTTGGCATGTGAATGTAGTTGGTTGCAAAAGTAGTAGTTTGCCAGAAACAGTTTTTCTAATTTGCTTGGTGATGCGTTCTGAAAATGAGATTTGCTGTAGATTAAAACCGTAAGCTTGAGCTATTTTGTGTAAGTTTGCAATAACCAAAGAGAAGTCGCCATCGTATGGGAAATAATAGTTAAATGTTTTAAGTTGAGGTTTCATATCTTGGAATTGTTCGTAGACTTTGGTTATTGTTTCATTTTTGGCATGTAATTGTTGATATACTTCTTCATATTCTTGGCTTTGCGTATGCAGAGCAATCGCTTGGCTTATTGTTGGCTTTATCGCCCCCCAAAATACCAGGTTTAACATAAGCAAAGTTAAAAGACCAGTGGATATCGTTTTCCCTTGAACGCTATTTGTTAGATTGAGCATTTTTAAAATTGCATGTTAGATTAAAGTGAATATTGGAGTGACTAAGTTGGCTGGTAGAAGTGACAATACTGTCTTTGTCTAATTCTTTTGCATTATTAAAGTTGTCAAATAAAGTTTTTATGGCATCGTACGAACCAGCCGTTCCGGCGATTGAAATGGTATCGAAATTCAGCATGAAAGTGGTAAGTGTTATTTGTGGAGGTACGAGCGATAAGATGTATTTTCTACGCGTGGCCGCACTCGTTTTATCACTCATTAAGGTTGAGAGCTCTTTGGTGGTTTTTGCAACCATTACAATTGTACTCTCTTGTTTGCGATGCTCTTGTAGCAAGGAGACCTCATGGTTAATTCGAGATTTTAGGGCATTAAGCTTGTTGTCGTAGTAAAGGTGTAACAAAAATGTTATAACAAGTGCAATTTCTGCTAGTATTAGGAGGTATTTAGCAGTTTTACTAGTCCATAAGTAAATTCTTTCCCAGTGACTAAGAGGTTGAAGCGAGTCTTCTAGAAGATTTATACTATTATATACCATATAATAGTATAGCCGGAATCTTTGCTAAACTGCAAGGAATATTTAGTAATGAACGTTTTAATGTGCTTGGCCTTTGTATAACCTTTTAAAGGTATGTATAATAGCATTAGTGAAATAAAATAATAAGTATATTAAATGCAGCGCAAACCACAGTTAAGTTCTCGGCGTGGGGTTTTAAGCCATACTGATACTGCGCGCCTTGTAAATCGTATCGTTTACAAATGGGAGGCCCCAGACAGGATTGCATATAGAAAAGACGTGGCAAAGGTATCCGGAGTTGGTTTTTTGGCTTTGGGACTCGCCTTATATTTGGTTTGGGTAGGTCAGGCACTTTTGGCGTTAGGAGTTATTGCAATCTTTGTTTTTTATTACGTAATAGCTACCGTACCTCCTGTTAAAGTCCTGCATCGCATTGAGACCTATGGTGTGCGGACTCTAGGGAGATTATATCCTTGGGAGAATTTAGTACGATTTTGGTTTGCAGAGCTAGATGGCCATCTGGTGCTCTACATTGACACAACATTGGATTTCCCAGGGAGACTCTTCTTTTTAGTGGATGATCCTATAAAGGCGCAAGAAATCTTACAGATACTGGGGAATTTTTTAC
>JALVLD010000024.1 GCA_027033525.1 Candidatus Dojkabacteria bacterium | reverse complement strand
GGTAAAGACAGTACGAGAGCGTTACAATCTACTAAAACCCAAAATATCGGAGCAACGCATTTTTGAGAAGATACCGGAAACCTCCTATGGCCAAATGGCGCAGGTAGATTTCGGAGAGGCCTGGTTACAAACCGAAGATGAGGGACGGAAGAAAGTCTATTTCTTTGTTATGGTACTTACCCGTAGCCGGTATAAATATGTATATTTCAGTGAACATACTTTCACGAGCAAAAGATCAGTAGAAGCCCACAATTATGCCTTTGAATATTTTGAGGGCGTACCGAGAGAAATATTATATGATCAGGACAGTGTGTTTATTCACGATGAGAATCTGGGAGACTACCAGTTAACAGAAGGCTTTGGCTCATACTGTAAAACACAAAGTTTTCGACCGGTATTTTGTCGTAAATCAGACCCTCAAAGTAAAGGTAAAGTAGAAAATGTGGTAAAATATATAAAGCAAAATTTTCTTAGAGGAAGAAAGTTCAAAAACATTGAGATACTTCAAAATCAGGCACTCGAATGGTTAGAAAGAACCGGAAACGAGAAAGTTCATTCAGGAACAAAAAAAGTACCTAAAGAATGCTGGGAAGAAGAGAAGAAACACCTTTTGCCAATAAAAAATAAAAATAGAACGAGTAACCAAAAACGGAGTTATAATGTGCGAAAAGATAACACCATTGTTTATAAATCCAATTACTACAGTCTTCCTGCAGGCACATATAAAAAGCAGGGAACAAAAGTTTTTTTAGAAGTAAAAGAAGGCAAGATATATCTTTATTCAAGCGAGAATAAGCTTATTGCGGTTCATAGGGTAAGTATAGGGAAAGGAGAGTATATACGCAATACAAGCCACCAGAGAGAGAAAACGGATACATTGGAACAAATGCAAACAAAAGTGTTAAATATTTTGGGACAAACAGAAATATCCCGTGATTATCTAAAAAAGTTACAACAGGATAAGTCGCGATATTATCGTGATAATCTTCGAGAAATAATCAAACGGAATCCCGATTATAAACAAAATGTAATAGATGAAAGCATAATGGCTTGTATTGAGGCCGGAGAATATAACGCATATATTTTGCTGGATGTAATGAAATCAAAAAATCTTGAAATACAACAAAACGAACAAGTGCAGGAAAGTTTACAAACAATAAAACAGTCGTTAATACAAAATGCTGTAGTCAGTACAGATATAAAAGTAGAAAAAAGCAATATTAACAAATACGAAGAAATATTTTAAACAATGCGATTACAAGAAGAAATAAAACAATATGCTGATAAACTGCGTTTGACGTGGTTAAGAGACAATGTAACATCGAGTCTTCAGGCTGCCCAAATAGACAAACCTACCTATTTGGAATTCACCCATAAATTATTACAACAAGAGGTTTTGCAACGTCAACGAACCGATTACGAGCGGCGATTGAAAATGGCACAATTACCACCAAATCATAATTTGGATGATTACGATTTCAATTTTTCGGCAGGAATAACCAGGCCCGAATTAAAACAATTAAGAGAATTGATATGGTTAGAACAAAACTACAATGTTATTCTGATGGGTCCATCGGGCACAGGAAAAAGTTTTATTGCCTCAGGGCTTGTATTCGATGCTGTGAAACAAGGTTACAGAGCTTATTTTTTAACAATGGAAGACTTGATTTCCATATTAAAACTAAAGGAACTTACATCAACGGCTTTGGGTAAATACAACCGCTTGTTAAAAGCACATCTTATAGCTATAGATGACATTATGATGTTCCCGATAAAAAAGCACGAAGCTGTAGCCTTTTTTAATCTGATAAACCATCTTCACGAACGCAGTTCTGTAATAATCACAACCAACAAATCGCCAAAGCAATGGGCAGAAACCCTCGACGATGAAGTGCTTACAACTGCCCTGCTTGACAGGATATTGTTCCGCTGTGAGGTGGTTAAATTAAACGGAAACAGTTAT
>JALVLD010000023.1 GCA_027033525.1 Candidatus Dojkabacteria bacterium | reverse complement strand
GCCAAAAAGGCCACGATGAAAGTAATCCAAGATTCAAAATTTGTGGCATAACTTACCCACAAATTTCTCTTGACTTTCAACGGAATAACTTTGCGGTTCAGCTCTTAATAATGCCTAGTCACCAAATTAAAAAATCTTCTTCCATATTTTGGCGTTCTCTCATCGCCTCATCACTTATGCTTCTAACCGCCGCTTATCTCCACTTTGGCATAAAAAATAAAGACGTACCACCTTTGAAACCATTATCTTCATTTCCAACAAAGATTGGAGAATGGGCAGGTAGGGTTACGCATTTTGATAAAAAAATTTATGAGATACTCGGAGTAGATGATTCCTTTCTCTGTAATTACAAAAACCCAAAAAACCAGACCCTTCAATTATATATAGGCTATTATAGGAGTCAGCGCGAAGGTGATCTAATCCATTCACCAAAGAACTGCATGCCTGGAGCAGGATGGATTATTATAAGATCTTCAATAGTAACTATAGATGTACCAAGCCAAGGGCCTAAAAAAGTAATCGAAATAGCCTTAAAAAAGGCTAATGAAAAAATGATAATGCTTTACTGGTTTCAGTCCCGGGGTCGAACGATTTACTCTGAATACTGGCAAAAGATCTATTTAATAATAGATTCCATATTCAAACATCGTACAGACGGTTCATTTGTAAGGCTGACAGCCCCTGTTCTGAAAAATGAAAAAGAAACAACGAAATATCTTAAAGATTTCGCCAAAGAACTGTTCCCGATTTTGGAAGAATACATCCCTGGAAATGAAACTATCTAGTTTAAAATCATGTTTTAGGTTTTGCCAAGAGAACCTCAAGGTTTTGATAATCCCTTTTTCTATACTTTTGGGAAGCTTTTTTACTTTATACTATGATGTGATTGGGAAATTAATAAAGGACTGGCTTAATGACCCAAATTATTCTCATGGATTTATAATTCCTTTTATTGCGTTATATATGGTCTGGCTACGTAGGGAGAAGATTTTAAAAACAGAATGTGCACCCTCCAATCTTGGATTCGCTGTTCTTATTTTTGCTCTCATAATTTTTATTATAGGAAGACTTGGCTCAGAATTATTCACTATGCGCCTCTCAATGATCTTTGTTGTATGGTCATTAGTTCTATTTTTCTTGGGCATCAATCAAGCCAAGCTCCTGACGCTTCCTGTTTTATATTTGATTTTTATGATCCCTATACCAGCCATTGTTTGGAATAAGATATCATTTCCTCTCAAATTATTTGTTTCGAAGTTAGCTGCTGCTCTCATTGCATTCATCGGTATTCCTGTCTTACGTGCTGGCAATATTATTAATTTAAGTACTGTTAGTTTACAAGTAGTAGACGCCTGCTCAGGTATGCGCTCTCTTATCTCTCTTCTATCTATCAGTGCAGCCTTTGCTATTATAAATGATTTTTCTCTTACCAAAAAATGGATATTATTTTTGTCTGCAATTCCGTTTGCAATTTTTTTTAATGTATTGCGGCTTTTTTCGACGGCCTTGCTAGCCCAATATTATGATCCTGGTTTTGCAAAGGGTTTTTTACATGAAATTTCAGGCATAATGGTTTTTGGAATGGCTATTGTTTGCATGTTTTTTTTGAATAGCTTGTTGAAGCCAAGCTCAAAAATGGCGAAATGAAGGGAAGTAGCTGTGAAAATAATGTCCGTAGCTGGGGCAAGACCCAACTTTATGAAAATTGCGGCTATTACAGAGGCCGTTAAATCCCATAATACCCAGGGGAAGGACCCTTATGTTGAGCATACTTTAGTTCATACTGGCCAACATTATGACGAAAAGCTGTCCCAATGCTTCTTTGACGAGTTAGCACTCCCCCGGCCTGATGTAAATCTTGGAGTCGGTTCTGGAACTCATGCCATCCAGACGGCAGAGATAATGAAACGTTTTGAGCCAGTGTTGTCAGAATTTCAGCCAGATGCACTTTTGGTTGTTGGAG
>JALVLD010000022.1 GCA_027033525.1 Candidatus Dojkabacteria bacterium | reverse complement strand
GAAGAGATTGGCCCCAGCTCTGTAGATATTCGTGTTGCGGATGATGTGTATGAACTTAAAGCAATTGTACTTCCTTCAAACATAAATGATGTTTACACCTTTTTTAAATCTAATAATTTAATTGCAAAAAAATTAAATAATAATAAAAAGATTTTAGAGAAAGGCAAAACTTATTTAGTTAAATTTCAGGAAACTTTAGATTTGCCAGCAAATATTAGAGCAATTTTTAGCCCTAAATCTAGTATTGGGAGGGTAGATGTGCATGTAAGAATTATTAATCCTCATAAGGGACGTTTAGACGTATTAGAACCAGGTTATAAAGGTGAGCTTTGGGCTTTTGTTACTCCAAGATCTTTTAGTGTTGTAATAGCTCCTGGGGTAAGTTTAACTCAAATAAGATTTATTAAAGGAGACCCTCGCTTGCGTCAAGTAGAGCATGTTATGAATTTTTTGGCAGAAAATAAATGTTTTTTTACCCCAGAAGGTAAACTGATTGATCCTGATACCTTGGTGCGTTCAGACTATGATAATGCAATTACATTTACTTTGGGTTTAAGTGCAGATATAGTAGGATGGCAAGCAAGAGAGTCTAAAGAGCCGTTGGACCTAACAGCACCTGCAGGCACTTATGATCCAACTGAGTTTTTTAAGCCAGTGTTTAAAACTGACTTGCAAGATAGTAAATTTTTATTTTTGCAAAAAGATAAATTTTATATATTAACTACTTATGAATATATAGTTGTACCAGCATCCTGGAGCTTAGAATTTGCTGCGATTGATCCATATACAGGCGAATTTAGGGGCCATTATGCAGGTTTTGTGGATCCAGGCTGGGGAGTTATAAACAATAATAAGGGTAAACCTATAACTTTAGAGGTACGCCCATTTGAAAATGTATATGTTGTAGCTGGCCAACCAATTATTAAGGCATTTTGGGATAGATTAAGCAAACCTGCTGAAATTTTGTACGATAAACGTGCCAGCTCTCATTATATTGGTCAGCCTACGGTGCGTTTATCAAAATATTTTAGAACTAACTAAAAGCAAAAGGGCCATATTTTTTATGCAGCTGCATGAAAAATTTTACGTAAGGAGTTGGATTTTTGGGGAACCACTTGTTGTATATTGCGTGTAAAACATCATTCGTTGTTCTGAGATGCCATAGTTTTTCTGTACTTTTACTGTAAAATAAGTCTGCATAGCTTATTATTTTTTCTGCTTCTGTACGAGGCCGAATTAATTTTCCTTCGTAATTGTAGTAACCTAGACCATGTCTTAGTGCTACTTTAGCATGTTTAGGGAGACCTTCTTTTAACAAAATTAGGTATCCCAGGTACTGATGAGTAGCATAAGGATAACGGCCGTGCATATATAATATTTGAGGGTGATGCACATATATGATTCCAATGTCATGTAGCATCGCTGCTTCTTTTATAAATACATAGTCTTTGTAAGGGAGTTTAAGGCCTTTTGTAATCTTTAGTGCTAGTTGTGTAACTAGTGTTACGTGAGTTATATATGTGCCATACAGAGGATGAGACGGGGATAGGTATTTGTGAATAAGCGTGTAGCAGTTGGTGTTTGGGGCAGGGGGCGGTTTATCGTAGTGCATTCTTACGTCAATATAAATGGATTAGGGATGCGCGCCCAGAGGGACTCGAACCCCCAACCTTCTGGTCCGAAGCCAGATGCTCTATCCAATTAAGCTATGGGCGCTTAGCCATGGATGTTGCAATTATAGCACGAGTAGTGTATATTTTAAGTAATGGGAGTTATAAAGTTTGTAATAAAAATTAATAAATTGACCAGGAGGATCATTATTTTATCCCTGTTTTTCTTGGTTATAGGCACAGGAGGATATTTGGGATATAGGTTTTTAGATATGGTTTGGCATACTATGGATACTTGGCAATCTGGTCTATTTGATACGCCGTTTCCAGCATTTCCGGGTTACAAGTTTTCATATAAAGTAGATAAAAAGGCTAAGAACGTGACAGTTAAGGTGGATTATGCTTTACTTTATAAAATACATAGGGACGGGAAGAAGGCTACCTATTATTTTTCGTTTGTTCCGTATTCGGAGGTACTCCAAATGATGCGGGACATGCCTGCCTCTAGCTTGCGAAAAAGATTGAAAGGGGAGTTTGTTTTTACAGTGCCGGATGTAAACCATTATAAACCGCAAGAATTTTTAGACCATAAGCTTTTATCAGTGGACAGCTATACGCATCTATTTGCAGGTGATCCAGTGGCGATCCCAGCGCGAGTCGAGTTACGTATAAATATGAGTCGATATCTACATCCATCCGTTAAAGATTTGATAAGACATGCTTATGTTGTGTATGTCAAACATAGTAAAGACATACTTCCGGAGCAGCTTTTGTCCTGGCGTGTTTCTAAATTAAGAACAGCTGCCGAGTACTTTAAAAACGCAAATGATGACCAATACGATGTTTATTTGGATAAGTGGGCCCAAAAAGTTACAGACTGGTACACGGGAAAAGTGAAAAATGCACTTCATGTTTTTGATGTAACACAAACGGCTGGACGGGTTGAATTCTTTAACAATATCGTAGATTTGTTTAGTGGTGCATACCAAAAATGTGATAAAAATAAATGTGTTAGCAATGGTTCGGTGAGTCCTGGAGCCTCATATATGTTGTATCTGTACACGTTGTATTATAGGGATCATGACTTGTTTACAACTTTGAAGGAAGCAACTTATAAACATTTTATAAATTATCACCCAAAGGTTACTGAGGGAGGTACAAAAGATAAATGGGGTTTTATAGTTCCGTATGTGGCACCTGTTGCGCCAGTGGGATTGACCGAGAGTGATAAAGAGTTAAAAGAGTTTTTCTTAGACACTTATAACATCTTTATTAAAGACGTGAAGGATTTAGTGGAATTGCAGAAAATACAGACTCCAGGCCAAACTGCTATACCGCTTTTAGGTTGGAGTGGCGCTGAGGTATCGTTGGCTGTTTCAAATTATAATTCTGCAGCGTACTATAAATACGTTAAAGGTAAGGTATACATCCCGAAGGATAACTATGAACATTTGCCTAAAGCATCTAGGGCTTTGTTACATGCGTTGGTGCTGTCGAGAATTTATGGACGAGCTATGAATTTTGGGGAAGGTAAATTCTTTGTGCTTGATTACCCATACGATAAAAAAGCATTGGCATATTATATTTATAGTGCCTCAGAGTTTAACCCCTATAACGGGCCATTTTTGCAGGCATCTCGGAATATGGTCGTAAATTATGATAATTCGGGGGCATTTTTGCCATATCAAGATAAAATTTTAAGTTTGTTGCTTGCATATGAAATTTCGATTGCAAAATAAATGGTTTATAATTATTTTATGGGTACTTAGTGTTGCCTTGGTGTTTGTTGTGGGGGGAGGTAGTGTTAAAGCAGGGGACGACTGTGATGTTTTCGCGTGTTGTGGTTTTCATTATCCAAATGGTCATAAAGAATGTCTTGCAACTTGTTGGGAGGAGGCAGGATGGTATCCTAGTTGTCATGCTGGGGAAGGAGTTGGTTGTAGTGAAAAAACTAGTCAGTACTGCAACTGGAATGAAAAGCATGGTTCGGAATCCGATTGTGAATGGCAGTCAACTCCTTACCACGGATGCAAGAATAACGTGACTTGTTATAGGTGTAATTGTACGTCAGAGCCACCTTGCGATCCCGGAGATTCTGTACCAGCAACCGCATGTAGAGAGAGTAGTAATGGAACGTCCTCTTGTACTTATTATGTGTGCTCTTCAGAACATTCTTGTAGTAGGGAGCCTAAAACGAATACAGCTGAGACGGCCTCAAGTACGCCTCCAACGTGTAGTATAACTTTACCTACGAATGTGCGGTTTAATAGTATAGCGTCTGGAGTGTATAAGGCTTCTGAGTATGATAGGGGTGATATGTTTCGTATAAATGCCTTCGGTTATTCCACTAAGGCTTGCGGAAGCATTGTATATGCCAATAATTATAACAGAGAGTTTCCGCAATTTGTCCCATTTGAATTTAGAAGTATGGATTGTTCAAGTAGAGGGTATTCGCGTCCTCGTGACTATAATCAGGCTATAGCTTTTAAAACTGCAGGAGGATCACAAGTGGAGGCACAGTTGGATCCTAATAACATTTGCCATGTAGATATAACTTCTGAGGTAAAGAGTGTTGGTCCGGTGGAAGATGAGTTTTTGCAGCAATGTAATCATTCTCTTTCTGTTTATTATCCCCCAACCTTTGCCCTTACGGTTCAATTGGTTGATAGAAATAAGGAAAGCGTAGAGCAGTTAGATGGAAGGAAAGCTTATAAATTAGTACAAGATACTATTGTTGATTGGGTTGGCGGTATTGGTGATGACCCGCTGCAGTTTTTGAAGTCTCCAGATGTTGATACATTGGCACAAAAAGGTATTTGCGATTTGTTGGCTAATGATAGGAACTATGAATACAGAGTAGGTGACGCAAATCCATTTTGGTTAAAGGTGACTCTCTGGGATGAAAATGGGCCGGGTGATTTTAATATTGATCATCAGGATTTTTATTTGGTAAATAATACTAGTGGGCAAGAGTATCCTGTCAATAGAGGAACAGGTGATACTCAAAATCAAGTGCTTGGTTTGTATGATGTTGGGTTAGCAAGTAGTCATAGAGCTCCCGCAACTGATGGTTATAGAACTTATACTGTCTCTGGCTCGTTAGCTGAAACCTTACGGACGTGCATACAGCAAGGAAACATTTTGTGTACAATGCGGTTTAAGGTAGAAGACGTGCCTGGGAGTGTGGTAAGGCAAATATTACAGAGTTTGCATAATGGTGATCCGGCCTACAAGGCAGTCGATGGCTTGCCTAATAGGATTTTGCAAAACCCTCCTGTCGCTAAGAAGGTATATTTGCGGATTTATCAAAGGAGTTTGCCAGATGGTAAGTATTTTATTCGTGTGAGGACAAAGGATAGAGAGGGCGCTAAGTATACGGAGGATTTCCACAATGTAAGCTTTTTGGTAGACAATACCCTGCCTCAATTACAAGTTGGGCTTTCTCCGTATGATGCCGACGTGTTGCAATTTAATGTCAGCGTAAGCGACAATAATAAATTGCCTACTGATAAGGGACCGGCATTCTTTGCAGCTTATGTATTTGTGCAGAAGCGGGACGGGACTAGATATTTTTTGAATATAGTCGATCCTAACACGATGAGGCCCACTAGTTATAAAGTTGATGGTACAATCTTTGGTAAAACAGTTGTACAAAATGGTCAGTTAAAGAATGTTGCTCCATACTTGCGTGTATCAAGCCAGGACGGCGGGCATACTCAAAATATTAAAATATACGTAGCTGGGCCTTCTGGCTTTGAGCTGGGGGGCGGGGATAAGATATTTTATGGAGTCTGTGCTTATGATGTTGCAGGAAATATTAAATGTACTCAAGATGATTTGTGTTCTCCCCCTCCTCCTGAGCCGCCTGGAGGGATAGGGAATAATTGGATTAAAACTTCGTTAAATAACGTATATAGTAAGGGAGGATTTGATGGATTGCCAGATTACCACCAATTATTATCTATTAGAGAGTATCCTGTTGCGGGGAATAATAATAAAGTTAAAGATCTATTTGAGAATTATTTGGCACCATTTACTAGCTCGCGGGCGACTTTGGGCAATTTTAGTATGGTACTTAATACAAATGGTTTTGGAGATATTGTTTGGGGATATGAAGGTAACTTTTTTGATTCCGTAAAACCAAGGTTTGGCTTAGTTAAGCGGCAAATAGATGTAGATTCTCGTAGGTACAGTTACATGGCGAGTTTAGCGAAGCAAAGATGTGGGGTGCTTGATAGTTGTAAGATCATTACTATTGATGGGGCCCAGGCGCAAGATAGAGGCTTAGGTGCTTTTATGGATGCTGTTGAGGCTCAGTCTAGTACTTATAAGGTTATTTATGTGAATAAGGCAAATATAAGTCTGGGTGGAGTATTAAAGTGCAAGAATGCGAACCTAATTTTTGTTGAGAATTCAAACATTACAATAAAAGGTCAGGTGGTAAAGAGTCGTGTAGCCAATAATAACACCTTAAGCCCGTTTGCAGATTATACTGAAGGATGTTTGTTCGTATTGGCGGAAGGTAGTGGTAATACTATAGTGTTAGATGATGATCCTAAACAATCAGCTACTGTAATGGGCGAGAAATGGCAGAAATCCTCTGCTGATACCACAGATACAGATTTTATGCAGTTAGGAATTATTGCTTTTGGTTCCCAAGAAGGGCAGGTGCGAGTTAAGCAAACTCCACGTGAACAATATAAATATAATGGCACTTATGATGCCTTGATTGTACACGGCTTTATTTATAGCAAGGGGACGCCAGTTTTCGAAAGGGACTTAGTCTTTGCAGATAATACAAGATTCCCTTCTGAGTGGATTATTTTTGATCCAAGCCTAATGCAATTGTATGAGCCTCTTTTGGGGAAGTATAAAGTACAAACAATTAAATGTGGTGTAAATAATCATCCATGGTGTAATAAGCGTTAATAAATTTATGAATATGGGGTATGAAGTCTAAGAAAAGCATTAATAGAGGAGTTAAGGGGAGTACGCTGGTGTTAGTATTAATTGTTGTGGCGGTGGTTGCTGCAGTATTAGTTTATATGTTGTCAAAGATTCAATTGCAATTGCAACAAGAAGTGTTAGAACGTGGAACTGACCGTGCTGAGCAGCAGGCATTATCGGCTTTGGACAAATTATCTAAAGACGTTATGGAACACCCTAGTGATTATGAGGAAGCCAAAGAGTTTGATTTGTCTGATACAAAGTTAAATATTTGTAGGACTGATATTAATGCTCCTGTGGAAGAAAGATGTGGGGAAGGTTCTAAGGTTTACGTCACAAGGTATTCGGAAGTTGTGAAATACTACATGAAGAATGATGAGAGTATTCAAATCGATGTTGCAGCCAATCGACACAATGCGAAATTAGGCATAGCAATTTATACAGAGGCTGGTCAATATAGGAACGTGCCAGATACATTACTGATAATGGGTTATAAGTACGATCAAGGAACTGGCTTAAAAGCCATTGGTGAGTGCATGGTAAATTATGGGGGAGGACATGCAGTGGCTTCCCCAGACTGTTTAGGGCATTTGGCCGTGAAATCCGCATACTTGAATGGTCCCTTAGATACCGCTACTGTAGTTACTCAATCGGCGGGTGCTTCTTCAAAATACGGGTCCAAAATAATAGAAGTCATTCCAAGCGGGGATGATTCGGTTGCTTTCTACAGAATAAAGGCACTACTTGCAGATATTAATTCTAGGTTTCCGGTTTCAGTTACCGGTCCTGTTGAGAATGGAGCACCTGTGCAATTGCCTAGTGCACAAGTGGCTGTGCTTACAGCTAGAGTATATAGTCCAGATGCGGATAAAATTAATAAGAAGATATATACTGAGTATACTAGAATGATATGGTTACATCCTGCAATGCCAGAGACTTTTGACTGGGTGTTGTTTAATGGTAGTGACAAACCTATCACTAAATAGAGGACATTTAAGACAGTCACTTCTTGTTTTAGGTGTTGGTTGCAAAAAAGATTAACTTACTATATTATAAAGGCAATGGATGATATAGGCTTTAAGTACCACATAGAAAATTTGAGTTTAGTATCTACGATTGCTCCTCCATTTAAGAGGACGTCAGAAACATATGATTTGAATACAGTTAAAGGACGCAGGGAATACTTTAAGGTAAAGGCAGGAAAACTAATAGATAAAATTTCCCAATTTTTGGAAAATCATACGTTTATTGCCTATTGGTTAGCTCCTAAGAATGCTGGCAAAAGCACGTATATAGGTTTATTACGTGAGCTCTTGGGGCAACATACTTTTAACTACATAGCTGTAGGAGATATAGTTCGGGAGTTTCAAAAAGAGTATAAGCAAAAGGCACAAGAGTACGATAGTTATTTTTTGAAGCACTATAGAGGATATTTAAAGTTAAACGAGGCTGTAGAGGCCTTATTGCATCCTGATGTTAGCAAACTTAAACCAACTGAGCTCATTTTAACATTGGTAAAAAAGAAAATAGATACTTTACCTCGTAAAACTTTGTTTATAGATGGCTTTCCGCGGACTGAGGATCAAGTAAGTTATTCTTTATATTTCAGAGAATTAATTAATTATCGCAATGATCCAGACGTGTTTGTAATGATATATTTGCCCCTGTCTGTAATTGATGAGCGTATAAAATACAGACGCGTTTGTCCTAAATGCGGTAAATCCTTTAGTACGGTTTTGTTGCCAAGTGAGCATGTTAAGTATGATGCAGCTGGCGACGAATTTGTGTTTATGTGCGATAATCCTGCTTGCAATAAAGAAGTATTGATCAAAAAACAAGGCGATGACAAAGGTATTGAGCCTCTTATGCCTAGAATAAAAAAAGATTTATACTTAATGCAACTTGCCGAAAAATTGTATGGAGTACCTAAGATTAAAATGTATAATGCCATAGAAGTAAAAGATGCAGATAATTTAGTGCAGGACTATGAGATCACAGAAAGGTATTCGTTCGAATATAAGAATGGGAAGATAATAAAGCGTACGTCCCCATGGGTGGTTAAGGATAACGGAAAAAATTATTATTCGCTTTTAGCAGCGCCAGTTTTACTTCAATTTTTGCGTCAATTATCGGAAATATTTGAGATAACGTAATCATTTAGCCAAATGATAAGTTTAATAGCGTTACTCCTAGGAATATTTATGGTTGTTATAGATGGGACTCTTATGAATGTGTCGTTAGTGCAAGTAGCTTCATCCTTGAATATTACTTTAGAAAACATGCAAGTTTTGATTACATTTTATTCATTAGTAACTGGTGCATTTTTGTTGTTGGGGGGTAAACTTGCAGATGTTTATGGTCGGAGGCGTATTTTTACTCTTGGAGCAATTTTGTTTGGTATTGGTAGTTTACTTTCTGCCTTGGCGCCTACTGGCACAGTCTTATTTATTGGATGGAGTGTAATAGAAGGAATTGGAGCTGCATTAATGATGCCGGCTTCAACCTCTATTATTGTCGATACATTTAAAGGGAAAGAGAGGGCATTGGCGTTTGGACTGTGGGGGGCTACAGCTTCAGTGGGTGCAGCTCTAGGGCCAATAATAGGGGGGGCTATTACAACTTATGCTTCCTGGCGATATGCTTTTTTATTACAGGTAGGTTTGGCAATTTTTGTTGTTTTGACTTCCCGTAAGTTAAAAGAGTCGCGTCCATTGGCAGACGAAGGTGTTGATATTTTGGGGGCCGTACTTTCAATTTTAGGAATCAGTTTGTTTATGTGGGGTATATTGAAGTCCCGGGCATATGGCTGGTTTTTGGCCAAAACAGATTTGAAGCTATTAGGAGCAAATTTGGCAATTGCTGGAGTATCGCCGGCATTATGGGCAATGGTGATCGGGGTACTTATTATGGCAATTTTTGCAAATTATCAATTAAAGAAGGATAAACCTTTGTTAAATGTACGTATTTTCAAGTATACAGAGTTTAGCTTAGGACTTTTTGTTACATCTTTGGTAAATATTTCTATGGCAGGAATGATGTTTATTTTGCCTATATATTTCCAACTGCTTAAGGGCTATTCAGCTTTAACAACAGGGATTAAGCTTTTGCCAATTACAGTGGGAGTATTTGTTTCGTCTATTTTGGGGGCTAGATGGAATATTAAGGATAAGGCTACTATATTTTTGGGAACAGGCATTGTACTTAGTGCTACTGTTTTATTACGTTTTTTTAGTTTTCCGCAAGGTTCTAGCTTAATAAATGGTAAGGAAGGACATTTTGTGTTAGCATTCTTTTTGTTCGGTCTAGGGCTTGGGTTTATTATGGCAAAGCTGACCAATATAGTAATGACAGGCGTTCCTGCCAAATTCGCAGGCGAGGCCTCTGGGGTTAATAGCACTATTCGAAGATTAGCTTCTTCATTCGGTACTGCTATCGTAGGCAGCTTGTTCTTTAATGCTTTTGAGGGCACAGACTTTTATACACAAATTATTAGGCAATTTAATGCTAATGCTAAGGGTACAATTGATATTAGAGTTATACCCAAATTATTAAAACAACTATCGCCGCATTTGATGCAACAAATGTATAGGGGATTTGTGCAAGCCGTATTGGATTCTATAAAATATGTTATGACAATTTCAGTGTGGATGTTTGTAGGTTTATTCATAGTAGTAGGAGTTTGGCTTATGAAAACAGCATCTAGCACAAAAAAGGAGGTATAATTATCTATGGGGCATATATTATATTTTTTCCATAAGCGTAAGGTATTGGTAGTATTATTCTTGCTTGGTGTATTGGCAGGTATAGGGTTATTTAGTAGTTGTCAGAATAAATGTTATAACATATCGAACACTAGTGGAGATATACACAGAGAGGTGAACGTTTTAGTTAAGGGGCCTAAGGAATTTGCAACCCCGTGTAAAAGGGATGTCGAGTGCATTAGAATAGATTTGCCGCCTTGTGGTTGTAGTGCTGGAGGACGGGCTACTGCTATATTAGGGACAAAAAAGGCTGTCTTTACAAAATATATGAATAGACGTTCTCCTAAAATGTTGTGTACCCAAAATATTTCGAACGATCCGACGTGTGGAAGCAATGTTACTGCTGCATGTATAAATAACCATTGTGCCCTAGTTCGTGTGGATAAATAATTTAGCTAAAGCAATTAATGTATCCAATTAATGTTGTTGCGATTGGTGGAGGCACGGGGTTATCCTTTTTGCTTACAGGTTTAAAGGAGTTGGTCCCTAAGTATATAAAGAGGTTGTCTGCTATTGTAGCTGTGACAGATAATGGTGGAAGCACTGGGCGTATCATAGAATTTCACGATTCCGTACCTGCACCTGGAGATGTTAGGCATTGTATTACAGCATTAGCTTCGACCTCAGCCTTAAAAAAATTGCTAGAGCATCGGTTCAAAAATGGCGGAGAGCTAGATGGCCATTCAGTAGGTAATATTATATTGACGGCTCTTACAGAAGAGTATGGTGATTTTTTGCAGGCAATTTTGATCCTTTCTAAGATCCTTAAGCTAAAGGGTGAGGTTTTACCTTCACTTGTTGAACAAGTTCAACTAGTGGCTCGTTTTTCGGACGGTGAACTGGTGAAAGGTGAAGTGGAAATCGCTAAACATGGTAGGGCTATGTTGGGCAAGATAGTAGATATATGGATTGAACCTCGTATTGCCAAACAACAAGAAGTTAGAGCTCCAGATTTAGTGTTGAAGCGCATTCGCCAGGCTGATTTTATTATTGTTGGGCCAGGCAGTTTGTATACAAGTTTAATGCCAAATTTTTTGGTAAAGAATTTAAAAAGAGCTGTTATAAATAGTACTGCCTTGAAGGTTTTTGTAATGAATCTAATGACCCAATATGGTGAGACCCATGGTTTTTCCGCTTCAGATCATTTAAAAAAGTTTAGTGAAATTTTAGGGAGTAATATTTTTGATATTGTTGTTGTTAATAGAGCACAGTTGTCAAATCAAATCTTAGCACGATATAGACAAGAAGGAGCAGCCCTGATTCAAGTTGATACTAAAGAATTATCTAAATATGCAAGGCGGATTATCTCGGGCAATTTTTATCTTTTGGATAAGTTCGGGAGGATAAGACACGACCCCAAGAAATTGGCTGATGCGATAAAAAGTGTTATAATAGAGTACTTCCCGGGCAGGTAGCTCAGCTGGTTAGAGCACTCGGTTTACATCCGAGAGGTCACAGGTTCGAGTCCTGTCCTGCCCATATCATTTTTATTTAATTCTTTTTGCAAGTACGAATAGTCTGCGAGGAGAGTTGAAGGTTACACATGTGTATAGTATAAGATCAGACGTATATGTGGGGATTTTAGTATCTATAATTTTTTTGATCACTTGATACTTAAACTCGCGCTGATCCCAGTAGATATATATTATGTCGCCGTTCTTTAGCTGGTTTATATATGCAAAAGAGTTTTTACGTCTATAATTTGGACTCCAAGTGATATATCCGAATCTATGTGCGGCAAGAATTATTGGGAAACCATGTTTTTGGCTTATTGGAGTTGCGAAGTTGTAAACGCGCCAAACTCCTTTACGTAAAGCAGCATTTGGATTTTTACTTTCCAGGATGGAAGTATAAACTCCAATTCGTGGGATTTTTATAATATGACCTTGGGGGAGTTTTGGGTCTACTGGGGGGAGTTGGGGTAAAGGCTGTTTTGTATGATAGGTCGCTGGAATAAGAATGATGGAATCATTTGTCTTGGCAGATATTGCCTCAAATTCAAGTTGTTCCTTTAACAAGACAGGAGCAAGTAATAGTAATATTCCAAGAATCATTAGCATTACTCCGAATGCTTTATAGGTTTTAATTAATAAACGGGTAAACATAATGTAAACTTTTTATCTTACCTGAGTAATTGTAAAGAGACTAGAGTTTTTTTACGCGGCGCTCCCACATCTTTCCGTAAAGAAAAAGGAGTAGCCCAATCACATATGCGATTAGAGCTATCGTGATTATAGGATCCAATGCCCCTGCAGTGTCTTCTGTATCATCATAGTAAGGGGAGCTATCTTCGCCTGCTGCAAGTACGCTAAGCTTTGTGCTAAGCAATATGTAGGCAAAGCTTTGGAGCCAGTAACCTAGTTTTTTAATAAGTTTTAGTTTTCTCATGTGAAGAGTATAACACAATCGGGCTACTTTTGCAAGTAAATAATATTATAGGGTTGAATGTTTAAGGTGTTAACTAATATATAGTTTGTTTCTTGCAATAACCTTGATGAGCTTTAGATGGATGTGTCATTTATTGTTGTGTATATGTTTAAAGGGTGTTGACAAGAAGGTAATACATAGCTACAATATTCTAGCAGTCTGATAAGCCGACTGCTAAGCGTTACAAGTGAAGTTAGTATTTAGTCATGGCTAAGGCAAAAAAACAAAAACAGAAAACAGTTGAAAAATTAGAGGCAGAAGTCGCAGATTTAAAGAACAAGCTTCTTAAAGCGTTGGCGGATTATCAGAATTTACAAAAGGACTTTGAACGCCGTGAAAAGCATATTATGGAATTAGTAAAAAAGGAGGTTTTCAAGGATTTGTTGGAGTTGTTTAGCGATTTATACATTAGTGTAGATGCACTTGACGACAAAGCTAAAGAGAACCCATATATAAAGGGGGTTTTGTTAGTTTTAGAAAAGTATAAGCAACTCTTAAAGAAACATGGAGTAGAAGAGATAAGCCCAGTTGCCGGAGAGCCTTACGACTTTAATGTAGCAGAAGTTATAGGTGTAGAAAACCATAGTGTACATGATAACAAGATAAAGCAAACGGTAGAGCCAGGCTATAAAATCGGCCGGTATATACTACGGCCAGCAAAGGTAATTGTGTATAAGAAGGTGGATAGTGTTAGTGGGGTAGATAAAGTAAATAATAAAGAGGCAGACAAAAGCCAATAATCTTTTGCCTGCTTCTTTGCACATAGATAATATATTACATATTTTATTATGGCAAAAAAACAAAAAAATACTGCAGAGATAATTTTAGGGATAGATTTAGGGACTACCAACTCTGTGATGGCATATTTAGAAGGAGGTCGTCCAAAGGTAATCCCTTCTGCCCAAGGGAGTAATTTAATTCCTTCTATTGTGGCTGAAACTTCTGATGGGGAACGTTTAGTGGGGGAGCCAGCTAAGCGTCAGCGTATTTTAAATCCAGAAAATACGATTTTCGCAGTGAAGCGTTTAATCGGTAGGCGTTGGGATGATCCAGAAGTTCAACGGGATACAGAGTTGATGCCGTATAAGATGCGTAAGGCTAAAAACGGTGGTGTAGAGGTAAAAATGGGTGGTAAGTGGTACACACCTCAGGAAATCTCTGCAATGATTTTGCAAAAGATAAAAGAAGATGCGGAGGCCTATTTTGGTCATGAAGTAAAATATGCGGTTATAACGGTTCCAGCTTACTTTGACGATTCTCAGCGTCAAGCCACAAAAGATGCCGGGAAAATAGCTGGATTCGAGGTTAAGCGTATTTTAAATGAACCTACTGCAGCCGCTTTGGCTTATGGTTTAGATAAGGGGAAGGAAGGTAAGATTGCTGTTTTTGACCTTGGAGGTGGAACATTTGACATTTCTATCTTAGATGTAGGAGATGGGGTTTTTGAGGTTTTGTCGACCAATGGTGATACACACCTTGGAGGTGAAGATTTTGATCAGCGAATTATAGAATTACTAATAGAGGATTTTAAGAAAAAGGAAGGTATAGATTTAACTGAGGATAGAGCAGCTTTACAAAGATTAAAGGAGGCCGCAGAAAAGGCAAAAATAGAGCTTTCTAGTACTCAAGAAACTACTATTAATATTCCGTATATTACGGCTACAAAGGAGGGGCCTAAACATCTAACATATAAGCTAACTCGAGCAGAGCTTGAAAAGATTACAGCCGATTTGTTAGAAAGATTAGAAGAGCCGTGCAGAAAGGCATTGGAAGATGCAAAGCTATCTCCCAGCGATATTGATGAGGTTATTTTGGTAGGAGGAATGACCCGTATGCCTGCAGTTAAGCAAAAGGTTCAGGAGATTTTTGGCAAGAAACCAAAACAAGATTTAAATCCTGATGAGGTCGTTGCAATGGGGGCTGCTGTGCAGGCAGGAGTTTTAACTGGGGAAGTTACAGATATAACATTGTTGGATGTAACGCCATTGTCTTTAGGTGTTGAAGTTTTGGGGGGCATGGTAGAGGTCATGATTCCAAGAAATACTACAATTCCAACTGAGAAAAAGAAGATATTCACAACAGCTGTGGATAATCAACCAGCAGTAGAAGTTCATGTTTTGCAAGGAGAGCGTCCTATGGCCAAAGATAATAAATCTCTAGGGAGATTCATTTTAGATGGTATACCACCTGCACCTAGGGGAGTTCCTCGAATTGAAGTAACATTTGCAATAGACGCCAATGGTATTTTGAATGTGAGTGCTAAAGATCTTGCTACTAATAAGGAGCAAAAGATTACTATAACAGCTTCAACTGGTTTGTCAGAGGACGAGGTAAATAAGTTAATAGAAGAAGCTAAAAAGCACGCAGAGGAAGATAAAAAGCGTAAGGAGTTAGCAGAAATTCGTAACAAAGCAGATACTTTGACATTTGTAGCTGAAAAAACCTTAAAGGACTTAAAAGATAAGATAGATGGAAAAACAAAAGAAGAAGTTGAAAAATTAGTAAAGGAATTAAGAGATGAAATTGCAAAGGATATTAGTAAGATAAGTAAAAGAGTGTTAGAGGAGAAGACGGAAAAGTTGAATAAGCTTTTACAGGAAATCGGGGCTAAAGCTTATGGTAGTGCGGGAACGCAGCCAGCAGGTCCTACTAATTCTAGTAGCAAGACTAATAATACTGGCAAAGGTAAGGATGAGGGGAAGGATTCTAGCGAAGGCGATGTGATAGATGGCGAGGTAGCAGATAAGTAGGGATTATTTGTGGGTGGCCGGCTTCGCCGGCCGCCCACTTTAAGCCTTTACCGTAGATAGATTTGCTATAATAAATATGGATTTAGCATCTAAAGCGGTTAACACCACAAGTGCCTTTGGAGGTAATGCACCAGTTGCCCAGGCTGCATTGCAGCTTCGTAATTTAGGGAGTGCGGATCAGACGGTGCAAAAACATACCCCTATCCCTGTTTATAAAGGGAACCCTTTTCGTCCTGCACCTGGGACGCCTATCCCAGCACGTATACAAAAGGCGTTTGAAAAAATTAACCAACAAATAATACCACAAAAGCAGCAAGTAAATAGAACCTAGCAGGTAGGACAAGTATGAACCTAAGAAGTAAATGGCGGCAAGACGCATTTATTTTTGTCGTCGGCTGGCGGATTTGCTATAATTTATCTAGTTACCATCAAGTTCATAGTGCAAAATATGTGGTTTTAGAATTACAACCTAGGTTTCCTTGATATCTTTCCCTATTTTTTTATTAATTTATTTAGTTGGTTTTATGTTGCAAGTAGTTAATATAACTAAAACATTTGATATCGAGCCTTTATTTAGTGAGGTATCTTTTGTTTTAAATAAAACAGACAAAGTTGGACTAATAGGGTTTAATGGTAGTGGTAAAAGTACATTATTGCGTGTACTTGCTGGCAGGTTAGCGCCAGATGAGGGGAGAATTATAAAGACCCCAGATGAGCGGATTGGCTATTTAGAACAGGAGTTCGATTTTTCACCTAATGCCAAAGTTAGAGATTGGCTTGTGGAATTTGTTGATGATATAGATTACAACTTTTGGCAGTACCAGATCGTAGCTAAGAAATTAGGCCTGCTGGTTGATCTTAGCACCGAGATTAATACTCTTAGCGAAGGTCAGAAATTAAAGCTTATGTTAGCCAGGGTTTTGTATGATAAGCCGACTATTTTGTTATTAGATGAACCTACGAATCATTTAGATATTGCTGGGATCAAATGGTTTGAACGTTTTATAAATTCGTTTAAAGGAGCGGTTGTTATGGTTTCACACGATAGGTATTTTCTAAATAACACAGTTAATAAGATATTTGAGTTAGATCAAGGTACATTAAATATATTCCAGGGGAATTATAATTCATATATAGTTCAAAAAGCAGCATTTATTAGAAAGCATCATCAAGAATTTAAGCTTTGGCAAAAAAGAAAGCAGCAATTAGAGCGATTATTGGAGCATGCACGTCGCCTTACAAGCGGAAAGAGCAGGCATGCAGCGGTGAAGGCAGCTAAGAAGAGGATAGCACGAGAGACTGCTTATGCTAAGGCGAAAGGTGTAGATA
>JALVLD010000021.1 GCA_027033525.1 Candidatus Dojkabacteria bacterium | reverse complement strand
TTTATCAACACTTATCCTATAGCGCAATATTAAATACCTGACCAACAGTTAAACAACTTAATTCTCCCCTCTACCACTCCTTTATAAACTTCTTTGTTTCTGCAAAATAGATCCTTGCCTCTGTTGCTATTTGCTCTCCTTTTAATGTCGCTGGTATATTTATCCACTGTCCCATCTGCTCTAATTTTTTATATCTTGCATATCTTTGCGGTAAATTTTGCCAATTTATTTTAAATTTCTTATTCCAAAAATCTGGATAAACAGGTAAACCTTTTAATTGTTCCTTTGTTAGCCACTTATTTTCAACTCCTTCTTCTTTATTTAGCTCTATAAATTCTCCGGTATAGCTAAAAATATTAAATTCATACAAATAAACATCTCTAAGTAAGGTGCCATCAGGTTTATAGCCTATTTGATGATACACTCCAACCAATTCATAATGTCTCATATCCAAGCCTGTTTCTTCCTTAAACTCACGAATTGCTGCCTCAACAACAGTTTCGCCTAAGCGTACTTTGCCTGTATGAAATCCATAATACCCGTAAAATGGTTGCTTAAGCCTTTTATATACTAAATATTCTAACTTGCCTGACCTTTCCCTTACTGCTCTAAGCAATACACTTCGCTTACCAAACTGTTCATGTTTTGCACGTTCTGTATCCATAATACTTACAAATTTTTTGCCTGCCTCTGTTAAAACATATGTTCCATTTTCTTTGGCAATCAAACCTAGGTCTAACAATTTATTTATATGGTATGTAAAATGATCTGTAGTTAAGCTTTTTATTTTTAAATCAGAAAATTTTGCCTTTGGCATAAAAACTAATTTATTTAAAATTTGCATTTGGACAGGATGTAATGGAGTTTTGAAATTCTCTCTAATATTTGCCATGTTTCAGTAAAACTAATTTAGTTGCTCAATTAAAACGCAGGGAAGCAACCAAAATCAAGTGAAATTAATTTTACTTAATGACTTTAGGCAAACTAGAAAGTGTAACTTCTATTATCTTGCCAGTTGCCCTCTGTTTAACCTCTACTTTGTTTGACTTAATAAGCCTTTCTGAAATAACAATTCTGTATGGAATGCCCAGTAAATCAGAATCTACTAATTTGCGCCCTGCACTAACTGGTCTATCGTCTACTAAAATATCCATGTTTAATTTTGTAAGTGTTTGTAAAACATTTTGCAAAAATTTTGAATATTCTACTAATGGCACTATTTCTACAGTAAATGGAGCAATATTTTTAGGCCAAATAAGTCCATTTTTATCTGCAAATTTTTCTGCAATAATTCCCATAATGCGGGAAATACCAATGCCGTAGGATCCCATATATGCAAAGGTTTCACTTCCGCTAGCACTAGCTATTTTTAAATTTAATGCTTTAGGAAATTTTGTGCCTAATGTAAATATATTTCCTACCTCTACTGCTTTTACGTGTTTTAAATTAGCTTTATTTAAACCCAAATCTTTTAATGTTTGCTCGGTAAATACTTCGCTATTTATAGCAAGTTTTTTATCTTCATCTAAATAAATATCATCCTCACCAACCTTACATACTGTTTGAAATTCATGTGAGTATTTTGAAAATGTTCCCCCTGATGCAAAAGTTAAATAAGTAAAATCCCCTATGCCTAATTTGTCCATAATTCGCAAGTATGCATTTTTTAGTTCTTCATATATCTTATTGTGATCATCCGGATTTTCTGCAAATGAATAAGCAGCTTTCCAGTAAAATTCCCGCCCACGCAACAGTCCACTTTTAGCGCGTGGTTCGTTCCTAAACATATCACGAATATCAAAAAGTATAATTGGCAGATCTTTATAGCTTTTAACAAAGTGTTTTAAAAGGTCTGTATACATTTCTTCGTGAGTAAATGCTAAACCTAATTTCTGCCCATTCTTAAGCTTAGTTTTAAACCATACGTCTACTACATTATCATCCCAACGGTTGGAAGCTTTCCAAATATCTGGTGCTTGTAAAGTATTAGATTTAAATTCAATTGCACCAATTTTTAACATTTCACCTCTAACAATGTTTTCAATTTTCCTAAGAACTCTAAGTCCTATTGGTAAAAAGGTATAAACTCCTGCCAAATTTTTAAAAATGTATCCAGCTTTTCGCAAAAGTCGGGCATTTCGTGAAACTTCTTTATCGCTAATATCTTTTGTGGTTTTTATAAAAAATTTGGTTGCAAAAAATATAGACATGAAAAATTATAGCATAGCGACGGCGTTTTTAAAGAATACGCACTGCACTTCACCTCCACTGTCCCCATCCCTAAATGCTATAATCCCCAATGCAACGTATAAAATCTATTAAAAATAAACTTAGCAGGTTTATTGCGAAGACTTGCAAGGCTTTTGCCAAGCTAAAAACCGCTCCCTCTACTTTAAAATGGTTTGCAATTATTTGGTTTTTAGGCTCATTTGGAATGCTATTTATGCCATTTATAATGCCATTCTATAAACAAAATCATTTAAACAATGCTCAAATACTGCTGTTACAAAGTATATTTATGCTTGTTTCTGTAATTGCCGAAATCCCTACAGGAGTTATTGCTGATAAATATGGAAAACGGTTAAGTTTAATCCTAGGCAATCTTGCCTTTGGTATAGGCACCCTTAGTTATTTTGTCGGCCATAGTTTTACTGCCTTCGTACTAGCAGAAATATTGATGGGAATTGGCCAAGCTTTATACAGCGGTGCGGACGAAGCTTTATTTTACGATACCTTAAAAACGTTAGGCTATGAAAAATATACAAATTTTTTTGTTGCCTTCTCAGACAATATTAATATTATCGGTTTCTTCGTGTCTAATTTACTTGGCATGTATTTAGTAAAACTCATATCTATACGATTCACACTGTTTGCATCTATAATATTTTTAGGTTTAGAGGTTCTTGTTTACCTTAAAATTCCAGAGCCCCGCGTTAAAGGCAAGGAAGAATTTGTGCCAGATTACTTAGGAATAATCAAACAGAGTCTCTCGTTATTTAAGCGTCAGCCCCAACTTGTTTTTTATGTAGTACTTGGAGTACTACTCTCGCTAACTGCATATTGGTCCGGGTTTTGGACTTTGCAATCTCTATTTGCAACCATCGGCTTACCAACTGCCATGTTCGCAGGCTTGGAAATTATAAAAAATGTACTGGAGCTGCTGCTAAACTCTGTATGGCCTTTTCTATATAAAAAATGGAAAGCCTTAAAACTTATTATTGTAAATCAAACACTAGCCTACTTTTTACTCATAGGTGGGTTCTTTGTATGGATCCTTACCCGTCACGTCGTGATCTCTGCATTAATTATGAGTTTAGGTTCACTCCTATTTAAAAATGCACGCGGTTACCTATTCAAAGATATGCAAGAGTTGATCCCTTCTGAAATTAGGGCGACTGTAAATAGCTTTTCCTCTTTACTGCGATATCTCACCATTGGCCTTCTAAACCCACTTGTTGGCTACCTCGCAGATAAAAATCTTATCGCCGTACAGTTTGGCTTGCCTCTTATATTTATTTCTTTAAGTTTTATTTTAATTGCAACAAGATTTAAAAATAAAAAAATAGAAAAATAGCACGCACAGATCCGTACGCACTCGACACAACTTACTACCCTCCTTTATACTGTTATATAATCTTATATGCACAAAGCATTAAAAGAGCTTGTAGAAACTTTAGACAACAAGCTCGTGCGTTGCAAAGCTTGTGCACATCAATGTGTTATTGCTCCGGGTAAAACAGGAATTTGCGGTATACGTAAGAACATAAATGGCACGCTTTATTTAATACCTTATGGCTACGGATTTTTACACATAGATCCAATGGAAAAAAAACCTCTTTATCACTTTTATCCTGGCAAGCCAATTCTATCTGTAGGTACTATTGGATGTAATTTTAAATGTTTATTTTGCCAAAATTATGATATTTCCCAAGTACAACATTTTATAGATGCTGAAGCTGTTATAAAACATTTAGATAATCTTCCGCCAGAAAAAATTGTAAACATTGCAAAAGAAAAACATATAAATTTTATAGCTTATACTTATAATGAACCTACCGTTTATTTTGAGTATACCTATGACACAGCCAAACTAGCTAAAAAAAACGGAATAAAAAATGTTTATGTTTCAAATGGCTATTATAGTAAACGCACAGCAAAACTTCTTACTCAAATTTTAGATGCAGCAAACATAGATTTAAAAAGCTTTAGTGATGAATTTTACTTAAAAATCATAGGTGCACGTTTAAAGCCTGTACTAGAAAATATCAAGTATCTTTACAAACACGGTGTATGGATTGAAATAACCACTCTAGTTATTCCTGGCTATAATGACTCTAGCAAAGAACTAGAACAAATTGCTAAATTTGTAAGCTCTATTTCTGTAGATATACCATGGCATATTTCACGCTTTTTCCCAGCTTATAAAATGTTAGATGTTCCACCAACTCCAATTGAAACTTTAATAAAAGCTTATGAGATTGGTAAAAAAGTAGGATTAAATTATGTTTATATTGGCAATATTCCTGCAAACAATGAGTATGAAAAATACACTAATACATATTGTCCAAATTGCGGTAATTTACTTATTAAACGAACTGGTTACAATACTCAAATTATTGGACTCAAAAACGGCAAATGTAATAAATGCAACACTAAAATTGCTGGAAGATTTTTATAGATAAATAGCTACCCCGCCGCTTTCTTGCCATTCTTGGAACAGATCCTTTCTTGGAAGAACCTCGTAGCGTTACTCATGAAAATCCTGAACTGTATATATTTCAAATTTAGTTTGTGGATTTTGCCAGCAATTAATATCATGGCCTGCTTTTAAACATAAATGGGCTAAAAATTCCTGTTCGTTAGGTAGCTTCTCCCATACTTGTGGTAAAAATGTGGCTTGCCTTCCATACAAACTTAATACTACCCCTGGTTTATATTTATTTAAAAACTCTAATAATTCTTTTGCAGAACTAAAATTTACAGAGACCTTGGGGCTTAAAACCGAAACTTCAATTTGTATTTCAGACAATTCATTTGGCAAAAGTGGATAAAATCGTGGATCATTAAATGCTGCTGCATAACTATTAGCTATTACATCTTCTATAAGTGGCATAATTGGTTCTAAATGTCCAATACATCCTCTTAAATTGCCATGCTTTTTTAAAGTTACAAAACTTGCTTGTTTTCTTAATAATTCAGGTTTAATATCTTGTGGTAAATCAAGCTGATTTAAAGTTAATGGCTTTCCAGTTTCAAAATATTTCTCTAAAGCCATTCTAGACACTTTAACTAAAAAGTCTCCTGCTATTTTAGAAATTTTTATTGTTTTTGGCATTTTCATGTCGTCTTTGTTTTATTTTATGTACCCCATAGGGTATCTATTCGCCAATTAAACCGCAACATCTTCCCCCATAACTATACTTGCATAACCTACAACAGCAGCTTTATCTCCAGCAGTATCGCCAGAATTTAGATATTGCAGCAACTTAGCTTTATACTTTAATTTTCTTGCAACTAACATAACTGTATTTATTCCCATAGCACCACATGCCTGCTCTGGTAATATGAACTCACAGTTCATATTCAAGCTGCCATTGTTTACACAATCTTCTACCAATCTAATAGTATTATTATCAACTACTTTGGCAATATCATAAGGTAAATAATGAGATAAATCTGAACTTACTATAATTGCAACATCTTTGTATTTTTGCAAAATATCAACAAGGGTTTTTGCCAGCATGTGAATCTTTTCAATTGTTAAGTCTCCAATAACTACTGGAGCAAAACTAAATTTATTTTTATATAAATATTGCAAAAAAGGTAATTGAACTTCAATTGCATGTTCCTTTACATGAGCCTCACCAGATTGAACTGCAAAAGCTAAATTTAGCAACTCTTTAACTAGTACAAAGTCAGCCTTAACTATACCCATGGGGGTATGCCATTTGTTATTTACGTCTAAAGCAATGCCTTCTAAATATACAGTATGTGCTGGAGCTAAAATAATAAAACGATTGTAACTAGTATGCATACGCTTTAACGCACAATAAGTATATCCTGCAACTGGTCCAGAATACATATACCCTGCATGTGGTGCTACAAAAATGCGTGGATGTATAAACAATTGCGGAAACTTACTGCAACCATTTTTTATAAAACCATCTACTAATGCTACAAGCTCTTCTTTATCTGCAGGATAAAAACTTCCTGCAACGGCTGGCTGCCTCATATAATATTATAGCTTCTAAAAAATTTTAAAACCTTCTGTCTATTTTCTAACTATTTGCCAATAGCCACTTATAAATTGGTACAACTTCTATAATAAAATTATCCTCTTTTATGGTTTCTTCCCCCCCAAAGGTAATAATAGTACCTTTCTTAACTCCAAAATACTTCATAGCTTTAATAAGTCCTCTCACTTCTCGCTTTTTATTATCTTCATTTAAACCTTGAGTTACTTGTATTATATGGGCAATTTGACCTTTTTCTTGGACAATAAAATCACATTCGTATAAGTTGTTAGAAAAATAAAAAATATCCCCCAATCTTGCATTTCTTCTTAGTTGCAAAAATACTAAATTCTCTAACATATGCCCTATATTTTCAGAAAAACTAAATCCATAATACTTTGCTAAGGCTAAATCTATTACATATAACTTCTTAGGAGCAAGATATTGATTTTTTACTGAGTAGGCATATTTAGGAATAGTAAACAATAAATATGCCTGCTCTAAATATTTTAAATAAGAAGATACTGTAGGATGCCCTCCAACCCCTATTATAGGGGCTATACGCCTAACGCTGATTAATCTGCTAAAGTTAGAAAAAGCATATTTTACTAATCTATCAAGAGAGTCTATCTTTTTTATAGCATATCTGCGAATCACATCACGAAACACCACATCCTGTACTAATTGCTGTAAAAATAAAGGTTCTTTTGATAATACATACTGTGGAATACCTCCATATGTAAGATATTTTTGAAATTCTTTTAGCAACTCTACTTTTTCTTTTGTGGTTATAAAATTAACATTAAATTCTTTCTTCCTAGCCCTTAAAAATTCTTTAAATGATAATGGAAATAATTCATAAGGTATGTAACGGCCAGTTAAATGTGTGCCTAGCTCTAAAGATAATAAATTGGCGTTTGAACCTGTAATAATTATACGTTTACCCATATCATATAAACGTCGTACAAAGCGCTCCCAGCCCTTGATATTTTGAATTTCATCAAAATAAAAAATGTTTTGATCTCCAAAAAGTTCTAAAAAAACCTCTAAAAGGACTTGAAAATCTGAAGCCTTAAAATCTATTAAACGTTCATCGTCAAAATTTATAAAATATTTCCCCCCTAGGTGCTGTTTTAAAGCCAATAAAAGTGTAGATTTCCCAACACGTCTTAATCCTGTAATTATTATTGTCTCTTTATGTGTTGCCTTAAGCAATGTTTCCTGCAAATCTCGCCTTATATAGTTTTTAGGCAATTTATAAGTTTGATGCTGATCTAAAATAATTGTTTTTAAGAAGGATTTATTAAACATATCTAAATTATAACATAAGATTCCCAGATCGGTAAATACATTTACCATTTTATAATATTTTTGGTAAATATATTTACCACTCTACCTCACTAAGAGATAAATCATCGAACTGGCCAAAGGGTCTTACTCCTTCTAAGATACACTTCATCTCCGCTAAAATACTAGCTGTTATTTCATCTCCTTGCTCTGCCTGCATTAAAGTAACTCGCTCTTCCCAATCCTTAACTATATCCAAAAGCCATGTGCTGTTAGAAGTTGCTGCAATAACTAATAAGTTTTTCATTAAACCAAAGGGGGCAACCTTATCTGCAACAACAGGCCAATTAGTAGTAACAATACAGTAGCCTAGCCAAGTTTCCAGTAAAGGAATAGCTGTAATTGGTAAATATGGGCCTTTAAACTCTACGGCCTCTACTGAAACATCGGGAAAAGGAACACCTCGGGCTGGTTCTCTAGACTTAAAAAAATAATTAATACGTGCTTTCGTATAATTTCGTAATGCTTTCAGATATTCTCGCCCTTGCTCTCGCCAATCTTTTTTATCTACAGGTATACCTCCAGCCATCTCAAAAATTCTAGGAAACAAATAAACACTTCCCCTAGCTCCTACAAAACCAATAAAGCTTAATATCTCAGGCCTAATAATCGGGAATTGTAAAGGGAATATTATTCTTTCCCAAAGGTTAAAATCTTTATGAACTTCTGTACCATAACGCCAGACAAGAGCGTCTGCTAGTTGCGAAATCGCATACTCATAAGGGAGTCTTAATTGATCGCGCTCATTCTTTATTTTCTGGCAATCTTCCCCGCATTTACAACCATCTACTTCTCCTTGAAGTATTTTATACAGATAATATCCTGCATTCCAAGCAGTAAATAGCCATTGTTCCCTACTGCCGACAAAACGCACAACTCTATTCCCCTCTAATGCCCCTCCCCCTTCCTTATACTCTTTGCTTCCCCTACGCCTTCTACCCGGAATAGGAGAAACTGTTCGACTTACCCAAAAAACAAAACGATTTGTGGAACCTTCAGTAATTACGTCGGTTAAAGCTTGCTTAACAGGATTTTCTTCACCATCTTCCTGCTCTTGTTCGGACTTCTTAAACCATGTACCTTCTAATACCATTTCAGCAATATGACGATAAAAACTGGGAAGCAAACTTAGTAGATCACGGCGGGCCCTAGTAAGACAATCTGGCTTATTTAATGGCTTATCTGACTCTATTTCAAAGAAACTTGGCTGGTGGCCAACTTGTCCCATAAAAAATTATACATTGCCTTACTCCCAACGCCTGTACACCTTCACCAAACATGTACAGGTAAACCTCAGGGCTATTTACTTAGTTGTTTTCTAAACTCCTCAACAATAGGGCCTACTTCAACACGTCTTCTAATTTTTCGCATAAACTGGCCGAGTAAAAACTGAATAGCATTTTGCTTGCCTTTTTTATAATCATCTACTGCTTTTGGATTTTCGGCCATAACTTCAGCTACTAACTTAGTAACTGTTGCTTTATCTAAAGTATCTTTTTGGGTTTTAGCTTTAAATTCTGCCAAAAGCTCTTCTACTGATTTATTACGTTTAGTTTCTGGTACATTAGATAAAAATACAGCAAACTTATTTGCATCGAGTCCTTTTTCTTTGCTAATTAGCTTATCAAAACCATCTGCAATTTGTTTATTAAAAATTAAAAACATTGCAGCATCTTTGCGAATCCTCATGTTTAAATATCTTACAAGTCGCTCATATGGTAATTCTGGCCTGTCTGCAATAATTTTACTAATCTCTTCGTCTGTAAACTTAATTGGCGGTATATCTGGATCTGGTAAATATCTATAATCGGTTGCAACTTCTTTGCGACGTTGAGCCCTTGTTTTACCGGAAGCCGGATCAAAACCTCTGGTTTCTTGCTCAGGTGTAATTCCTTGCTCAAGCAATTTAGCTTGGCGAATAAATTCATATTCTATTGCTTTAACTGCAAAATTAAATGAATTAATATTTTTAACTTCTACTTTGTAATCTGGTAACTTAGTCTCACCTTTGAGTCTTACAGAAATATTGGGTTCCAAACGCATGCTGCCTTTTTCTAAATCTGCGTCAGAAATACCAAGATATCTAACTATTAAATGCAACATTTTTAAAAATGCTTTTGCTTGTTCTGGGGTTTTAAAATCTGGTTCTGTAACTATTTCTATAAGAGGTACTCCAGAACGATTAAAATTAACCATAGAAACTCCATCTTTATGTATTAACTTGCCCGTATCTTCTTCTAAGTGTACTCTTCTTATTCTAATTTTCTCGCCATCTATTTCTAAATAACCATGTTCACCAGCTGGGAAATAAAATTGAGTTATTTGATAGCCTTTGGGCAAATCTGGATAAAAATAATGCTTTCTATCAAATTGTTGATATTTATTTATTTTGCAATTTAAAGCACTTGCAAGTAAAATTGTCCATTCTAAAGCTTGTTTGTTAGGTACAGGCAAAGCACCTGGAAGCCCTAAACACACCGGGCATACATTAGTATTTGGTTCTACTTCAAAATGCCAAGCTGGACATTCGCAAAACATTTTGCTTTGTGTTCTAAGCTCTACATGCACCTCAAATCCTAAAACTAACTCATATTTTTCTTTTAGTTTTTTAACATCAAAAACTGCAGTCATAAACCTTATGTTAGATTTATTTCATTTAAAATTTCTGGTTTTTCTAAAAGTTTGCCTACTTGGTATAAAAGTGTTTCAGAAAAATTAGGCCCAATTATCTGAATTCCCACTGGTAATTTAACATTTTCTTTATTTGTAGCAGTACCAATAGGAACAACTAAACCTGGCACTCCGACAATACTAAATGTAACTGTAAGTAAGTCCGACATATACATTTGTAAGGGATCTCCTGTTTTTGAACCTAATTTAAATGGTAGGGTTGGTGATACTGGAGTAAGTAATACGTCAACTTCTTTAAATGCTTTTTTAAATTCTTGTTGCAAATAACCACGAGCCATAGCAACTTTAGCATATGTGGTTTCTAAACCTTTACCCGGAATAACATCCGAAAGCACATAAGTTCCCAACATAATGCGCCTTTTAGCTTCTTGGCCAAAATAAGTTCTATCGTTACCATAACGGATGCCATCGTATCTTGCTAAGTTAGAAGCTACTTCTGCACTCATTAAAATATAATAAAGCTCAAGTCCCCGCTCTATATTTTTTATTGAAACTGTTTTTATTGTAGCGCCTTTCTTCTCAAGCTCTTTTATTGCTTGTTCTGTTTTTGCAAGCACAACTGAATCTATAATATTTTCGTCAAAAAATTCCTTAACTATGCCAACCTTTAAATCTTTTGGATCTAACTTATCTAATAACTCATGATAAGGTGGTACTTCTACTTTGCTTGTAGTAGCATCATATTTATCGTGTCCAGCTGTAATGCTTAAAATATAAGCATTATCCCAAACTGTTTTAGAAAAATGCCCAATAGAATCGGTTGAACTTGCCATAGCAACTGTGCCATATCTGGAAACCCGTCCATAAGTTGGTTTTATTCCCACAACGCCTGTAAAGGCTGCAGGCAGCCTAATAGAACCACCAGTATCTGTACCTGTTGCAATAGGCACTAAATCTGCAGCAATTGCAGTTGCAGGCCCACTAGAACTACCACCAGGAGTATAATCCAAATGCCATGGATTGCGCGTAGGACCATAATCACTATTTTCACCACTTGAGCCATGCGCCCATGCATCCATATTTAACTTGCCAATAATAATCGCACCTTCGTTTTTTAAACGAGCAACTGCAGTTGCATCGTATGGTGCTACAAAATTGTCTAATACTTTACTTGCGGCTGTTGTACGTGTCCCTTCTGCTAAAAAATTATCTTTTAAACCTATGGGGACTCCGGTTAATTTTCTAACTTTACCACTGGCTCGCTGTTTATCAGCTTCTTTTGCTTCTTTTAAAATCTCTTCTTTGGGTCTTAAGCTTATGAAACTATTTAGTTTCACGTCTGTTTTTTTTATGCGATCTAAATAATATTGCACTAACTCTGTGGAAGATATCTCACCTTTATCTAATTTAGCTAAAATTGTTTTTAAATCCCAATTTTGCATAATAATTATTTTTATTTAAAGTATTGCATCTACCACAAATTGATCATCTTGCACGCGTTTTGCATTAGCAAGTGCTTTTTTCTTTGAAAGCATTCGCGCATTTTCTTGTTTATCTTCTCTAGGTGCAAGCTCAGAAATATTTGTATGATACACAGGCTTAGCACCTTTTGTATCAAAGGATTTTATCTTTGAAATATATTTGATGATTTCTTTTAACTGCGCGGCGTATAATTCCCTTTCTTTATCTGAAAGCTGCAATTTTGAAAGTTTTGCCAAAAGTTCAATTAATTTGTCTGAAACTTGCATAGGGTATTATAGCAAGGAATTAGGTGGGAGTTAATATTATGCATTAGAGATGTAAGCGGGCACCTGGAGTTACACAAACGACTTAACGTTAAACACAATAGTCCAAGTCTAAACTTTTCCGCACTAGTCGCCGCCCCAAGCTGCACGTAATTTTTCTAAGTAACTAGGGTTAGGTACCGGTACAAACTGACTGTTAAACCATGCAATGCGGTCAATAAATTCCCCATTACCAAAAAACGCATTAACCGATGGAATTCGTTGCCCCATTTCCCTACCCAATGCTTCTAGCTGATGATCAAATACATTACGTATTAGTGCCATGGCTCGAAACAGATAAATACGCTGCTTTATTTCATCTACAGATTGAACTGCTAAATAGCTGTCCATTAGAGATTTTAAGCCCGATAACTCATCTCCCCCTTCACCAATTGGTCTGCGTCTTACACGCTCCCTAAGAATTCTTAGTCTGTTTCCTACTTTAGCCTTTATTCTGTCAAATCTACCTGCTTTCTGAGGGGCCTCTGTAGGAGGCGTTATTGAAGCATTTTGCACCTCTTCCAACCTTGCAACAGCATATGCATCTAACTCTTTAAATACATCCAATGTTAAATGTGGCATTATTTGTTTTAATTCTTTCGGCAACTCTTCTACACCTCGCATTCTAACTTCATCTAATAAGTTGAGTGCTGTTACCATATAGCCAATCCTTTCATATAATTTGAAGCGAGCACGCAATTTAGCCCAGTCGTAAGAAAACTGCAAAGAATCTTCAGGCGTTTGCGGTGTTTCTTTTGGTACAGCGGTCCCTTGAGCAAAAACCTGCTCCATAAATTCCTGCATTAATTGTGTAATTTGTTCATCGTTTAATTTGGTTGTTATTTGCAAATATGCTTCAGCTAAAATAGGACCGTATTTTTGCCAATTTTGTTGGTTTATTCTACGCCTCGCATTTATCAATGAGTGCAAAAATAAACGAACAGTGCTAAACTCGGAGAAATCCTCAATTTTCCAACCGTTCTCCCCATCAACAATAATACTTTCAGTCACCAGACTCGCCAGTTTTTGAAGGCGTGCTACTGCAATAAGCAAATCAACTTCCTCAGGCTTTAAAGAAGAACTACCAACTTGGTCACTTCCTCCTAACTGATCTCCTACTGCATCCATCAAACCAGCCGTTGCAATGATTGCGGCTTTATTCGGCACATAGAACAAGAGCTCTGCATCATCTGTAAAAGCAAAGGTATCTATTCCCCTAAAATCAAAACTGTATGTATTTATCGCTCTTCGTGATTCGCCACATCTATAAATGGTCGCTCCTCTTGTCCTCCAGATCCGTTCATACCAGAACGAACCTTTCCTTCTAGGATCGTTTTCACGCTCCGCAATTATCTCATCTAGAAGGTGAGAACTCACTGATGCAAATCTGTAATCATACAGACTTAACGCAATCTCCTGGTTACTACAATTTACTCTATCACAACCGTTTAAGATACTTAACCGGTTTAACACACCGGTCGTTTCCGAAGTATACCACGGGTTAGTTCGGGCTAGTGTAGTTACTGTACCCAAACTTTGAGATTGCGGATATAAAAATGCTAGCTTCTCAGCCGTATCCTCTAACATTGCAATGTTTGTTACCTTATAGCATCTTATTATATCACGGATGCTTAACTGTTTTTCACCCTCACCACCTTCAACCTGCCTTTTTGTCCTGTAGTTATTTCAATTGCTGAAGAACCTACGTTAAATCTTTGGGCTAGCAAATCAATTAATTTTTTATTTGCCTTGCCTTCTATGGGCTTAGCTTTTAAATGTACCTTTAGAAAATATTTGGGATTCCATTTACTAAATTGTGAAGGTAGATTGTTAAGCGGTAATTCTTGTATTTTATTTACTTTAGAATTAGGAACTACTTTGCAAACAGCAAAAAACATGGCAATTTAAACTCTATTTAAACAGCCGAAACCCAGTTTTCTTCTTTTGTGCAACTAATTTTTCAAAATATTTAACGATCTTTTCTGCAACATTTACACCTGTTAATGTTTCCATGCCTCTAAATTGCGGGCCTGGATTTACTTCTAAAACATACGGTGTCTTTGTATATTTATGCAACATAATATCAACTCCTGCGATTTCCACTCCAGTAGCTTTAGCTACCTTTTCTGCTATTTCTTTAAGCTGTTGATTTTTTTCTAGATCTACTGGCTCTGCACTACCACCTTGGCTAATGTTGCTTCTGAACTCCCCTTCTTTGGGTATTCTATACATAGCTGCTATTGCTTTATACCCTACTACAAAAACGCGGATATCTCCATTATTTGGAATATATTCACGTGCAATAAAACGCCTTGTCTCTTTCTGATATTTCTCTACTATTTGCCGCAATTCCTCTTTTGAACGCACTAAAAACACCCCACGCCCTTGGCTCATCATGGCTTCTTTGTAAATCTTCACGATAAAAGGAAAATCAAAGAATTTTAAGACCTTTTTAATCGAGTTTACTGAATAAAAGGCCAAAGAGCGAGGAAGCAAAACACTCTTTTTAAGTTCGTTCCAATAATTTAATACAGGCGACAAATTTGCACATGTTGCATCATTTACATACTTGCTATAAACAACCTTTCCGCCATATTTCTCAACATACCACTTAAGAAACACAAACCAATCCCACTTGCGTGGATACGAAATTGTCCATGTATAAATTAAATCAATCTCACTAAGTTTTACTCCTAGTTTTCTAATACCAAATATTGCTTTTTTGCCTGGTATAAATTTTGCATAAAGCTGACTAGACAACGCGCCGAACACTTTATGCCCTCTTTTTTCAGCTTCTTCTTGCAAACGCTCAAAATGGTAGCCAGACCTTAAACCAATAATTAAGAAATTCATATAGGATTATACCACCTTAATTATTACATACGCTCTACTGGGATTATGCCTAAATTCCCAAATATTTTTCGCATATTCATTAAAAACATAAAAACGAGAGTCATGTAAAACAACTGCCTCGTGTTATCTTGTTCTGAAAGAATATGCACTTTCTCGTAAAAAGAGTTAAAAGCAGAAGCTAAATTAAAAGCATATTCTGCATATACAGCTGGTTCAATAGCTAATACTGAATCTAATAATGCTTCTTGGTGTTTTGTTAAAAGAACTATTAAGTCATTTATGTCAGAGGTTAACTCTGTTTCTGGGATCTTAACATTGCTTTTTGCAATTTTGTTCTTCATATCATTAATTGCTTTATCTTTTTCTTCGCAGTTAGTATATTTGCGCAAAATATTTAAAGCACGCACATAAGAATATTGCAAATAAGGTCCTGTTTTCCCTACAAATTGTGTAGCTTCATCTATATCAAATACAATATCTCTTGCTGCGGTATACCTTATAAGTTGATATCTAATTGCAGCTGTAGTTATGGCATCTACATCAATTGTATCTGCTTTATCTTTGTATGTTTCTTTAACTTTTTGCAAAACAGCAGATTTAACTGCATTGTATAAATCCCACGCTTTTATACCGACCCCTTTTCTACCAGACATAGCATATACATTTTTGCCATCAGAGGTATCAATTCCTAACCTGGAAGCCGTATTTTTAGATAAATTTACAACACCATAAGCTAAATGATAAATTAAATTGCTTTTACCAGTTACTTCTTCAACTGCTTCTCGTACAACTTGCTGAGGATAACTTTGCCTATAATCTATAACATTTATTACTTTATCTGCATGCCCAAATTTATCTGGCATCTCACTGCCTGTAGGATCAGTGTGAATTAAATTTGAATTTTCATATAATTTCCCTTGCCACTGGCTATACAAGAAATCAAAATCTAGTGCTCCTATTTTCCATAAATGGTACGCAATATCTTTTGCTGTATAAACTTTAGTTCCATTACTTCTAACCAAAATTTTAGGAGGCATATGTTCACTTTCAAAAACCCAACAACCAGCAAATTCGCCAGTTTCGTAATATTTTAACTTGCCAGACTTTTGCAAAAGTTTAAAAGCATAATCCCAAAGCTTAAAGCCAATAATATCACGCTCATGAATAAGCAAATTGTATTCAATGTTTAGTTTGGCTAAATCGGATAAATGATGGTCTAAAATTTTATGCACAACCCCCTGTGAAACTTTATAATGCTCACCTTGTTGTTTTTCTATTTGCTCTAAAACCTCCCGACGCAATCTGGACAATTGCGGCTCTTTATCTTCTTGCTTTAGCTCAGAGTGAAACTTTGCATAAATATCCCAGCAATAATAATCAAAGCGCACATTTTTATCTCTTTGCTCACCATACAATTTAAGCGCAGCTGTGGTATCTGCGACTTGTAAACCTGTATCATCTATATAATTTTGAATTTCTATTTGCTCTACATAATTTGCAAGCAAACGAGCTAAAGTATCTCCTAAAACTGCATTTCGCAAATGTCCAACATGTAAGGCTTTATTGGGGTTTACTGAAGTATGTTCAACAATTATTTTTAAGCTTGCTTTTCCGTGTTTTATATTTCTAGTAAGATTTTCTAGTTCTTTTTTTAATATTTGTTTGCTATCTAGAAATATATTTATAAATCCAGGTTTTTCAATTTGAACTTTTTTTACAAATTTAGGCAAATCTAAGTTAGCAACTATTTGCTCGGCTATTACCATTGGATTGTTTTTTAATTTCTTGGCTAAACTTAAGGCAATATTAGTGGCATAATCACCAAATTTAGAGTATTTAGGATAGGTAAGCTCAATAGCATACTCTTTGACGTCGGGGAAAGTTTTGCTAACTGTCTTTTGTAATGCTTCTTGCAAGCTTATACGTAAATATTTTTGAACCTTTTTTAACTCACCTACAAAATTCATTTATCTTTGGCTTTTGTT
>JALVLD010000020.1 GCA_027033525.1 Candidatus Dojkabacteria bacterium | reverse complement strand
GTATTAGACTTAATGTTAAAGTACAAGGATAAAACTGGTGTTACAAAAGAGGAAATAGAGAAAGCCAAGAAGACGCCTATTAAGCTTTCGCCTGGCAAAGTCGATATTAAGGCTCCGCACTTTGTGTTTTATGTGCTAGAAAAACTGGAGCAAAAGTATGGCGCAGACATGGTTAAAACCGGGGGATTATATGTAAAAACTACATTAGATTTAGATATACAAAAAATAGTAGATGAGGAGGTAAAAAAGGGTATTAATTATTGGGGGCATAAATATGGTGCATATAATGGGGCAGCTGTTGTACTCGACCCCAAGACCGGGCAAGTCTTAGCCATGGTTGGTTCTGTAGATTATAACAATACTAAGGATCCTCGCGTTGATGGAAATGTTAATGTAACTGTGAGCTTACGGCAAATGGGGTCATCTGTTAAGCCATATACTTATATTACGGCATTTGAAAGAGGCTTTAATCCTGGTACTCCTGCACCAGATATAAAATTAAACTTTGGGAGATATAAAGTTTGGGATTGGGACAGAAGATACAAGGGCATTTTGCCCATAGCGGAAGCATTAAATATGTCTAGAAATATTCCAGCTGTTTATACTTTGCAAACTATTGGTGGCGTAGACGCCTTTTTATCTACCGCTAAACGCTTAGGGATAACAACTCTAAAAGATAGAAGCCGTTATGGACTTAGTATTACCTTAGGGGCGGGCGAGATGAAGTTATTAGAGCATGCTAATGCGTATACTGCTTTTGCAAATAATGGCATTATTCATAAGATAGAATTATTTTTAGAATTAAAAGACAACAAGGGGAAAATCCTTTATAAGGCAGATTCTGAAAAAACAGCAAAAAGGGTGTTTGATCCCAAGCATGTGTATTTGCTTAATTGGATTTTATGTATGATAGACGGCAGCCATCGTAAATTGGCTCCATGGTTTTACAGTGTGCCTGGGCAAAAATTATGTGGTAAGACAGGGACAACGGATGGGCCAAAGGATCTAACTGCCTTTTTGTATTACCCTAAATTAGTTGTAGGTGTTTGGGCAGGTAACAATAATGGGAAAATTACACGAGGTCCAGCCGGTCAAGCCTGGAGTACTAATGTGCCATTGCCAATAGCTAATAATATTATGAAACGCCTTGTACCAAAATTCGGGAAGGCTTTTTATACAAGGCCAGCAGGTATTGTTAGGATAACCGTTTGTAGGGATACAGGACTTATTGCTGGAGCTGGAGTAGATTGTCCTAAGTACGGTACAGTTGCTGTTTCTACTCAATTGCCACGTCGTGATGACGCACATATAAAAGTGCCTATATGTAAGGTAAACAATAAGATCCCTACAAATATAGACGAGGCTAAAAGTGCAGGATTGGTTAAGTATGAAACATACTTTAGATATACTTTGCCTAATAAATTCCAAAATAAATACTATTTAGAGTACTTGAAAAACACAAAGCATTATAAACTCTATGATGAGAAGCCTGAGCAAGCACTATGCCCCTTGGATGTGGTCCCTAACTTAGTTGTGAATTCGCCGACTGATGGAGCAACATACACCAAAGGAAGTAGTATGAATATTAACGCAGATGCCACAGCCAAAAATGCGTCAGATCCAATCAAAAGTTTTGTAGTCTATTGGGATGGCAATCAGATATATAGTTCTTCAAGTCCTCATGTGGAGTTTACTTATACAATTAGCAATGATGAGAACGCCGGGGATCATGTTTTGAGCTTTAAGGTTAGTACTTCAGCAGGATTTATAAAAAATGCTGCATTAACAATACATGTACAAGAACCGTCGCCTACACCGTCTCCGACACCATCGCCGACACCATCGCCGTCTCCGACTCCGTAAATAATGCTTAAAATATGCTTGTTGGGATGCGAAAATTACAAAGGTACAAATTCTGGTTGTGTTTAGATAATGTACGTTCAGCTTATAATGTAGGCGCTATGTTTAGGACAGCCGAT
>JALVLD010000019.1 GCA_027033525.1 Candidatus Dojkabacteria bacterium | reverse complement strand
CTTTAAAAATTCAAAAGAATTTATTTTGCAAAGCAAACAAATAAATAATTCCGTATTAAAATTTTTAAACTCTAACTTAGTTTTTAACAAGCTTGCTTTGTTCCTACCACTTAAATACGAACCACAATTAAATATTGAAAAACTAGTACAACTAGCTTATACACATAAGATAAATGTATTTTTACCAATATTTTCTAAAACCTGGAAAATTGCAAAAATAAATCCAATAAAATTCCTTTTGTTACTTAATAAGAAAAGGTTAACATATAATTCGGATTTTATAAAATCAGGTGTTGTGCAAGAAGTGTATACAGATTTCAATAAAGCAGGTTTTATAAAAAACTTTATTATTTTGCTTCCTGGTTTAGCATTTGATAATTATTGCAACCGCTTAGGACATGGCTATGGAATTTATGACAAATTGCTAAAAAAGACACACAATTTCAAATGCATATTTCCACGGCAATTGTCTAAGTTTCAAGCTAATGTTAATTACAACTCAATTATTGTCCCAACTATATTTAAATGGCAAAAACAGCCCTATATCCCTGCAGGGAATTGGTAATTTTGATACAATAACTTACCATGACACAACTTTTAAAAGCCGCACCTATAATAAAAAAATTAGAGCCTAAATTAAAACAAGAATACAACAAACTAAAAACAAGCCCCAAATTAGTTATCCTGTACTTTAGCAATAATCCTGCATCTGCTAGGTATATAAAACACAAGGTAAACATTGCCAAAAAATTTAATATATCTACAGAAGTTATACATGAGCCAGAAATTTCATACACACAAGCTAAAGACTTAATTATAGAACTTAATAATGATCCAAGTGTTCATGGAATATTATTACAATTACCTTTAGCTAACCATTTAACAGATAAAACCTTTGAGCTTTTAGAAATAATTTCCCCCAAAAAGGATGTTGATGTACTAAATCCTTATAATGTTGGCAATTTTATTTTAAATAAACAAAACAAAATTTTACCACCTAGTGTTTTTGTACTTTACCAATTAATCAAGTTTTATAACATAGATTTAACAAACAAAAATATTAGTGTAATAGGTGCAGGAAAGCTTGTTGGTATTCCTGTTTTTAATGCTTTAAGTAAATTTAATAATTTAAAATCTTTGCAACTAATAAATAATAAAAAAAGTAATTTGCAAACACTTTTAAAAAATAGCGACATTATTATTGGTGCAACAGGAACGCCCAAACTTTTAAATAGATCTAATACACCTAAAAAGGCTATTGTCATAGATTATGGTACAACTGTACTTAATGGTAGTTTGGTTGGTGATGCCAACAAAGATTTATACAATTATGTTTCTGCAATAACTCCAGTTCCAGGAGGAGTAGGCCCCTTAACAATTTATGGGGTGATAAATAATTTGATTAAGTTAGTTTAATATGGGAGGGAAAATTCTACACAGACCTCCAGCAGTTCCAAATCCTCTTAGGCAAGCAAGGCAAGAAACTAAGCTGTCGGAATCACCTCGTAAACCACCAGAGGTTAGTCATACCCAAGAAATAAAAACTGACATTTATAATCTTTATGCCTTATTTTTCGACGATGAACCACCAAAAAGTGCAAAAGACTTTCTGAATGCTATGGATAGCTTATTTAATGATTCTCCAAACTCTAGCTGGAAAGAGGATCTAATAACACGATTACAACGAAACGAAGGGCGTTTACGTTTTTTTCTAATTAAAACTCCCAATGGAACTAAACCTAATGAATCAGAACAAATAGGTGCTAATACCCCCCTGCAAGCAAAAGCTAGGCCCCAATGGGGTATTGTTTTTGCCTATAGCAGCAATGGATTTGCTCAACACAATGGCATGTGGACAGCACTACAGCGTAAACTTGCAGATAAAGAACATCCAATTAAGTTGTGTACAGCAGGGAATTGTATTTTGGATATATCTTCAAATTTTACTTTCACAATTGGTGCTCCGAGCGTAGCTGTAGCTCCGAGTGAG
>JALVLD010000018.1 GCA_027033525.1 Candidatus Dojkabacteria bacterium | reverse complement strand
TTACCGCACGAACCCGCCCCCAGCCTACATATCCAAAAGGGCAACTGATATGATAACCTCCTTCCAGGTTATTAGATTACGAGCTCGAAACCTCGTACACGACAAAGGTCAGCGGCGCCAAACCGCAAGCGAAGCGCAGCGGTTTAGGCGTCCGCTGCACCGTCTTGTTGGGCAATTGAATTTATTTTTCCTTCACATTTCCAAAATTGGCGAACAGTGCCAATTTTTGTATCCTTGCCGATTCTCACTACTGCCTCTCCTCTATGTAAAGGTCTATTAATCACTTGTCCTAAAATTTGTCTTTGCTTAGATTCAGATAAAATATGAGGGGAAAAATGAATGCCACATGTAGCCAGTTCAGCAAAATCTGTGGCATTAGCTCCTGAAGTCAAAAAAGCATCAGCATCTTGAGATGCAAGCCAAACTGGTATCCCCCAAGAACGTCCTTGTCTAGCCAGGGACCCCAGCAAACCGGCTTTCCCCTCTCGTGGTAATATTAAATGTGCTTCATCTACAAAAATTATTAATTGTAAAGGTTGGATATTGGATTGTACAGGTAAAGTACGGGCCAATACGCGCATAATAGCATTTAAAATTAAAGCTACAGTTAATACCTTAATCTCATTATCATTACCTAATGGTTTAAAATCAATAACTTGTGATTGAGAAAGCCATTTTTGTATAGATATAGCCTTGTTAGCAGAAGAAAAAATATTAAAACGAGCTATTTTATCAACTATTGACAAGGCCACTCCTGCTTTATCACTCTGATTCCGTAATTCTTCTTCTAATGCATAAAAATCCGGATCGGATAAGGAATCATAAGCATCTCTAATTAGCATTTCTTGATTGGCACCAAGTTGATGGGCAAATGCTCTTACCAAAAAAGCCATTTCTGAAGCTATTTTCGCGTTTTCTGTATCATCGATTCCTTTAAATAGGGGATTAATAGGAAGTCCAGAGGTAATTAATTTAGTATATTTTGCATTAGTTATTGAAAGAAATTTTTCTCTATTTTCAATTTGACGCTGATTTGAAAGATCTGCTTCTAATTCGCCTTTCAAATCAAAAAATAATATACGTACTCCCTGTCGAGCTAATTGACATAACATATCAAGGGCTAATTGACTTTTTCCAGAACCAGGTTGACCAGAAATAACTACTAGCCCATTTGCACCAGCTTCATTTATAATCCATGGTGATTGGTTCTCTAAAATTTGAATGGCAACAGGTTTACTAACAACCTCTATAGAATCCAAATTAAAATTTATGGGCTCTCCATCTGGACTCTCAAAATCAAAAGAACATTCTCTTAAAATGGCCTGTATAAAGAAGTTGTGATCACCTTTACAATCATCCCATATTCTTTTTAAAATGTTACAACCATATTCAAAGTAACGTTTAAATTGAGTGCGATATTCATCGTCTGTTAATGTCTTTCCTTCTAAGAAGTTTAACGACGCTTTTACAAGTAGAGGTAATTCATCACCTAAAATTGTATCCTCAGCCAGTTCGATACCATTAGAATCAGAAATACTAAAATTACTAGGAACGCCATTTTTAAGTGCCGCAAACAAAGCAGCTCTACCTAACACGGCTTTATTTCTACATTTTAATCTTGCCCATGCTTGCTCTAAAAAATTGCCACATTCTTTACTGGTTTTAATTTTAAAAGCCATATAAGTCTATCCCCATTTTTATCATATAATTCTTCCAAAATAGTCAGTTGACACCGATACTTTATAACTCTGACTGTTTATATCACCTTCCGGATTTAACGTATAAACTTTTGCCAATTTATGGGCTATTTTATCAAATAATGGACTAGACGGTTCAATTTCTGAATCTGTAGTAAGAATTATACTTTGATGGCTAGTGTCATGTCACATATCTAATGTTGGATAAAGGCGCTTTAGTTTTATCCGGGCATCTTTAGTGGTAAACTGCCAATTGACTACGGCTTTCATTCCGTTTCTTGCTGACTCCCATGCCTTGAC
>JALVLD010000017.1 GCA_027033525.1 Candidatus Dojkabacteria bacterium | reverse complement strand
AAAGAAGCTTATAAAGGTAAAGTTCGTTTTGCGCTTACAACATACTTACCAACTATAATCTATAGGCACATGATAGAAGCACGAGAGCAAGGGAGAAAGAATGCTTCTGAGGAATTTAGGAATTTTGTCCAGCAATTTGGTCCGATAATTGCACAGATTCTTCGAGATATACAGAAAGAAGTAGCAGAGTTTGAATTTGACCAAATGAAAGATCAATGGTATGAACTGTTTGAACAAGTACACGGACAAGGTGATAAGAAACAATTTTGGAAGGATTTGAAGTTTTTTACGCAAAGAATACTTGAGGATTTAGGACTTTTAAGCACAGAACAAAGCCCCACCGATTCTCTTCCTGTTGCTGTATAATTGATAAGTATTTTAAATTTATCTTTGCAAAAATGTATAAAATAGATACAAAAATTACTTCAAAACAGTGGGATGAATTTGTAAGTAAATTGCAATATAAAACACCGTTAATGTCTCCAGTGTGGGCTGAGTTTGAGAAGAAAAGAGGGGACTTTAAAATTTACGTTGTAAGAAAAGGGGATGATATTAATGCAATTTTGCCTATGCAATTTGTGAATGCCAAAAGAGGCAAGTTTATATACTTAAGGCATGCTCCCATTTTAGATTGGTCAAAAGTAGATAAGTACAAAAAATTGTTAAAAACAATTGTAGATTTTTTAAAAGAACAAGCTAAAAAGCATGGCATGTGGTCAGTTAGAATTCATCCCTATTTTCCAGAAGAAAGCACGGTTATAAAGCTACTTAAAGATTTAGGATTTAAAAAAGCAACCAATCATGAAGTAGATGCAGAAAGAAGTGCACAAATAGATTTAACTCAACCTTTAGAGGTGCTATTTAGAAAAATGCGACTTAGTACTAAGCAACGAATACGGCAAGCTGAAAAGTTAGGAATTAAAGTAATAGAAAAGAACGATTGGAGCACGTTTGCAAAAATTTTTAAAGCTACAGTTAATAGACGAAAAGGTTGGAAAGCTTTAAGTTTGAAATATTTAGAAAAGCAGTATGAGTTTTTAGCAAAAGCAGGTATGTCAAAAATGTATTTTGCAATATATGAAGGTAAACCTTTGGCGGCAGGAATTTTTACTACTTATCAGGATATTGTTATTTATCACCATAGTGGCTCTATGCCAGCTAAATTACCTACTATGTATGCAATCATTTGGCATGTAATTCAGGAATATAAAGCTAAGGGTTATAAAATCTTTGATTTGTGGGGTACAAGCCCTAGAGATAATCCTAAGCATCCTTGGTATAATTTATCTATTTTTAAATGGGGATTTGGAACATATGAAGTTAAAATGCTACATTCGTATGATTTAATTGTAAATCCATTGTGGCATTTAACAAGAATTTTTGAAAGGATAGAAGGACGTAAGTGGCGGTAGAGGTACGAGCCAACGTGTTAGTAGAGAGAGTATTAAGAGAGGTGATAAAAAATGGTTAGAGTAAAAAAGGGGCCGAAGTGGAGAATTTGTAGTTAAATGCTTGCTTAGTTTCTGCAGCCAAGAGCGCCGTTAAATCACTCCTGCTTCTTCTAAATCCTTTTTGAGCTCAGAGCCTAAATTTTTAGGTATGCGATAATACCACCATTGCGTTGTTCGTTTTTTGGAGGAGGTTTGCGTAAATTCAGTCAATATGAGAGGTGTTTTTATTTCATTTGTTAATCTTTTAAATGCAATGTCCAATTTATGTAGTTTGTATAAGTATTTATTTTTGGTTTCCTCCGCTAGATGTTCTATTTTTTCTTCGAGCAAATCTCTTATAGAAAGATCATTAATGTAATCATAAATAGAGAAGTTATATCCAGCCCTAATCTCTTCAATAAATTTTTGGTATTTATTAAGTAGTTTTTTGAGTTTATAGGGCATATGGTTAATTATAGTGTAAATAGTTAAGTGTGGGAATTGCCACAGCCCAATTTTAATAATTCTTGCCTTTTCTAGAATCTTATTTTTACCAGTGGTTACCTGG
>JALVLD010000016.1 GCA_027033525.1 Candidatus Dojkabacteria bacterium | reverse complement strand
ATACCGGCATTATCCATAGAATGGGTGAGGTGCACGAAGGCACCGCCACTATGGATTGGATGAAGCAAGAACAAGAACACGGTATTACTATCACCTCCGCTGCTACTACCGTTTACTGGAATCTGAATAACGAAAAATACCAACTTAATATAATAGATACCCCCGGACACGTGGATTTTACCATTGAAGTAGAACGTTCTTTACGTGTCCTTGACGGGGCTATCGCTGTTTTTTGTGCTGTCGGCGGCGTAGAACCTCAATCTGAAACAGTCTGGAGACAAGCGGATAAATATAAAGTGCCTAAGATTGCTTTTGTTAATAAAATGGATAGAATTGGTGCTGATTTTTATGCCGTCCTTGACCAAATGATTGATAAACTTTCAGCTAATCCTCTGCCTATTCAAATACCTATCGGTGAAGAAGAAGATTTTAATGGCGTTATTGACCTTATTAAATTTAAAGCTATTTATTGGGACGACGAACTGGGTACTAAATACCATTACGAAGATATACCTCAGGAACTATTAGAACTTGCTGAAAAATGGAGAACTGAACTTTTTGAAAAATTATCTGAGTTTGATGAAGAATTTATGGAAAAATACCTTGAAGACCAAGACAGTATCACTGAAGAAGAAATTCACCAACTAATACGTAGAGAAACTATTAATCTTAATCTTGTCCCTGTTCTTTGTGGTTCTGCCCTTAAAAATAAAGGTATTCAGCCACTTTTAGATGCAATTATAAATTATCTGCCTAACCCACTAGACCGTGCTGATGTCTCTGGCTTTAACCCAATTACTAAAAAAGAAGAAAAAAGGTCTCCTGATTATAACCAACCTCTTGCCGCCTTAGTATTCAAAATAGCTTTCAATACTTTTGCAGGAAATTTAGCTTACGTAAGAGTTTATTCCGGTATCCTTGAAGCTGGCAAAACTGTTTATAACTCTCGTACCGGTAGAAAAGAGAGAATTGCCAATATTTACAGAATGCACGCTAATAAGCAAACTCAATTGCAAAAACTTCACGCTGGTGATATTGGCGCTATTGTGGGATTTAATGATATTAAAACAGGTGATACACTTAGCGATATAAAACACCCTATTGCCTTAGAAAGTATTGAATTTCCTGACCCTGTCTTAGGCGTCGCCATTGAAGCAAAAACTCAAGCAGACGCTAAAAAATTACATCAAGCCCTCAGAAGATTTGAAGACGAAGACCCCTCTATACAAGTCAAAATTAATGAAGAAACAGGTCAGACCATACTCAGCGGAATGGGTGAATTACATCTGCAAATTTTAGTAGATAGATTGCAAACTGAATTTAATGTAGCTTGTAATGTTGGTAAACCACAAGTCTCTTATAGAGAAGCTATTACAAAAACCATTGAACACAGAGAAATATTTAAACACCAAACAGGCGGTAAAGGTAAATTTGCTGATGTTTTTATCCGAGTATCTCCTTGCCAAGATAGAGACTTCAGAGGTCTGAAATTTGAAAATAAAATTACCGGAGGTGCTATTCCTAAAGAATTTATACCTGCTATAGAAAAAGGTCTTAAATTAGGTATGGAAAACGGACCTTTAGCTAATTTTAAAATTTATAATCTGAAGGTTGAACTTTTAGATGGCTCTTATCATCCTGTGGATTCAGACGCACTATCATTCGAAGCCGCTGCAAGTATGGCTGTGAAAAATGCAGCGAGAGAAGCAGACCCAATACTTTTAGAACCTATTATGAAAATGGAAATCATCGTCCCTGAAGAACACGTCGGTAATGTAATGACTGATATTAATAAACGTCGTGGTAATATTAAAGATTCGGAAATTAAAGCAGGTAAGCGTGTTATTCATGCTTATGCGCCTTTAGCTGAACTTTTTGGTTATATCACTGATTTGCGTACTATTACTGCAGGACGCGGCAGCGCTACTATGCAATTCTCTCATTATGAACCAGTTCCTAAAGAAATACAAGAACAAATTATACAAAAAGCAACTTGGGGTATA
>JALVLD010000015.1 GCA_027033525.1 Candidatus Dojkabacteria bacterium | reverse complement strand
TTTGCTGTAGCAGACTCGCCGATAAGATGTTTAGTTAGGGACACTAAAAACTATCCTCATGACGATCACGGCTTTGAAGCTGCTTCAACTTTTTGTAATTCTTTTATTAAATTTATTGCAAAAAGGAAAAATAATAAAAATTTTAACAAGCAAACATTTTAAAAAATACTTCCTCGCGTAAATAGAGAAATCCGCAAGTTAAATAAACAGTTAGGTAAACACTACAATGATCCTTTAAATTACGATGTTGCAGAAACTGTTGGTATAGCAGCGGTAATTATAAATGATACTCTATTTTATGGAGGTGTAGAAGACTGTTATATAAATGTTTTTCGCAACAATAATTTTAAAAACAACTTAGCTAAATGGAATTACCAAATTATGAGAGCATCTAAATTTATAGATAAACTAGCTAGTAAAAATCAGCTTATAAAATACGTGCCAAAACCTTTACAAGGCAAATTACGTAAAGAAAATTATTGGGAACCTTGCTAGTGTAATTATTTACGAAATAACATAAATGCTAAAGACGAAGATGGCTCTCTTGTTGGTTGAGGGTGCTTTACGGGTGAACCCACTGTTAAAGATTTTATACAAGTCCATACTTTAAAATTACAACCAGATGACCATATATTTCTCTTTTCCGATGGTATGATTCCTCTTATTAATGATATAAATTTCTTAACCTGGTTTACAAAAAACCACAGTACATCTTTTTATTTTCATAAAAAGATGCGTCAAAAAATTCAAAAATTACTCGCAGATAAACCTGAAAAGGATAAAGAAAAAACCCTCATATACTATCAGTACACATAAATATGTTATCATAAGGCATGTTGCGGAGATTTTACATAAAAGTGTACGGTTGTTTATTTAACTGGGCCGATGCCGAGAGGATAAGAAATATTTTGCACAAAGCTGGCTTTACTGAAACTTCAGATTACAAAAGTGCAGATATTATTATCCTTGTTACTTGCAGTGTCCGTGCAAAAGCAGAACATAAAGTCCTAGATTGGGGCAATAAAATAAAAAAACTCTCTAAAAAGCCAATTATTGTACTAACAGGCTGTATGATACGTAGAGACTATTTGCATGAAGATTTTTCTAGAACTAAAAAACATTTAAAGGACTTAGAACGCAAAGCTAGTTGGGTTGATATTTTTATGGATATTACTAATATGCATAAACTCCCAGAAGTTTTGCAACTATCTGGCAACAAATTAAAAGAAAATAAATTTAGCCTAGCTCTTTCTAGGCAATCTCCCACGCAGTATTTAAAGGAATCTCCAATGTTTTCAAGTCAAATTTATGCATATATTCCTATAATGACAGGCTGTGATCAACTTTGCACTTATTGTGTGGTACCTTATAGCCGTGGTAAAGAACAGTATCGGGAGTATGATGATGTAATAAATGACGTTCTATTAGCTTTAGAAGAAAACAAGCGTATTATTATTCTTTTGGGGCAAATTATAGATAAGTGGCATGATAAGAAAGCTCAAAAGAATTTTACTCAACTTTTGCGTGATATTGCCAAATTAAAACCTAAACAAGATTATTTTGTTACTTTTACAAGCCCACACCCTTCTTATATTACCCAAGAAACTCTAGAAACAATTGCACAAGAACCAAAAATTTTTAAACATTTAGGCCTACCTTTACAATCGGGCTCAAATAGAGTGCTTAAGGCTATGAACAGGCCATACACACGTGAGCAATATTTAAAAATTGCCAAATTAGCACGCAAAACAATTAAAAATCTTTATTTAACTACAGATATTATTGTGGGCTTCCCCCCTGAAACGGACAAGGATTTTGAACAAACTTTAGATATTGTAAAGCAAATAAAATTTGATAAAATCTTTTTTGCTAAATACTCACCACGGTTAAACTTGGCTCATAAACCTATTGTTCACAATCCTACATATCAAAAAGAGGTTGCTAAACGTTTTGATAAACTAAACGATCTTGCTTCCAAGATTTTTGCACAAAATAATCAGAAACAAATTGGTAAGCAA
>JALVLD010000014.1 GCA_027033525.1 Candidatus Dojkabacteria bacterium | reverse complement strand
ACTGGAATTAACATTAAAAGGAGCTGTTAAATCAATATCTTGTTTCTCCTCCTCTGCTCGTATTGAAGACTCAAGTAAGTCTTGTTTTTTATTGTCTATAAATTCTAAAAGTTTTTGTTTTAATTGATTTATAACTTTGCCATATTCTTTTTTTTCTTCAGCCGACAGCTTGCTAAACTCTTTAAATATTTGCTTAAATACACCTTTATCACCTAAATATTTACGTTTTAATTCTTGCAAAGAATTTAAATTAGAAACACTTGCAATATCCTTTTCCAGTTGTTCTTGCAATTGTTTTGTAGATAGCATATTTATGCGCTAAAGGCCTTATCTACTATTTTCTTAAATGCTTCTGGCTTGTGAATTGCCAATTCTGAAAGCATTTTCCTATTTATTTCTATTTTGGCCTTTTTTAGCGCATGCATAAATTGTGAATAATTATAGCCTAGCGCTTTAACAGCAGCAGTTATTCTTGTAATCCATAAGCGTCTAAATTGATGCATTCGTTTACGTCTGTGGATATATGAATACTGCCCTGCATGCATATAAGCTTCATGAGCACGTTTGTATATTTTATGATAAGTCCCTCTATATCCTTTAGTTGTCTTTAAAATTTTTTTATGCTTCTTTCGCGTAACTATTCCTGCCTTAACCCGCATGCTATTTAGCAATCAATTTACCTATAAACTTCTTAAATGGACTTAGCAAAATAGCCTCTATCCGCATAGTCTTAGAACGCCTGCGAGCAACAGTACGCCTTTTGCTCATTAAGTGTGCCGCATGAGCCTTTCGACGCTTTATAATGTTTTTCTTAATTTTCACCTTTTTGACTACTGTTTTTCGAGTCTTTAATTTTGGCATTTTGCACAGCCTTTAACAGAATATATACATTTCTACCCTTATTTTGAGTGTTTAGTATAGTACTAAAATCCTTAAGTATTGTCAACACCTTTTCTTGGAACTCTTTTATTTGATCATTGGTAATACGACGTTTACGCATAATTGTTACCTTTACCTGATGCCCTTTTGCTAAAAACTTTTTGATATTTTCTACTTTACGCATTAAATCTCCTTCTGCTATTAAAGGGCTAAATTTAATCTCTTTTAACTTAGCCACCTTACTCTTCTTTTTTTGCTCCTTTTCCTTTTTTTGAGTCTGGTACTTAAAACTCTCATAATTTACTATCCTACATACTGGAGGATCTGCATATGGCACTGCTAGAACCAAATCATACCCACGTTCTTCCGCCGTACGAATAGCTTCATCTAGCTTAAATACACCTAAGTTCTTCCCTTCCTCATCAATAACACGCACTATATCACTTTGTATATGATATTTAATTTTATAATTTCGGGGATGTTTCTCTTCAAATGCATCCCGTGGCTTTACTCGTGGACGGCTCCCCCTATTATAAAACCTAGGGCGCCGAAATCCATAGGAGCGTTTTTGTCTACTAGCTCGTGACCTATACATCAAGCACCTTAATAAACTTATATAAACACACTCGTAAGTGCCTTACTATTAATTTCATGCCTTATGCCTTCTACAAACTTATCCAATGCAACTAAGCCGATATTGCCATGCCCTAAAACACGCACAGATACAGAATTAGTATCTTTTTCTTTTTGTCCAACCACAACAACATATGGCAATAATTGCTCTTCAGCCATTCTAATTTTTTTGCTCACAGGCTCACTCTTACTATCAATGGTTGCCCTAATTCCGTGCTTGGTAAACTCTGTTAGCAACGTTTTTGCATAGTCCACAAACTTATCACTTACAGGCACGACGCGTACCTGCTCGAATTGTAACCATAAGGGTAATCTACCCCCAGTTTGCTCAAGATATACACCTATAAAACGTTCTAAGGCTCCAAGCAACGCCCTATGTACAATTATTGGCCTATGTGGTTTACCATCCTGGCCAATATATTCCATATTAAAACGCTCGGGTAGATTAAAATCTATTTGTATTGTTGATAATTGCCACTGACGTTTACTAGCATCTGGGTAAACAATGTCAATTTTAGGTCCGTAAAATGCTGCTTCTCCTTCAAAAACTTCTGGCTCAAAACCAGCCTTTTTAACAGCGGAGGTAAGAGCATTTGTAGCTTTTTCCCACATTTCTAAATCTCCTATGTACTTATCACTATCATCTCTAGCGCTTATAGTAACTTTAAAATCTAAATCTCCTAAAGTTCTAATTATGTATAAAGTTAAATCTAAAGCCCGCGAGACTTCCTCTTCTATTTGATCTGGTCTACAAACTATATGAGCATCATCTTGAGTAAATCCTCGTACCCTAAGTAAGCCGCCGAGCTCTCCAGCTTTTTCGTATCTGTATACAGTTCCCATCTCTGTGTATCTAATTGGTAATTCTCTATAACTATGGATTTCACTTTTATAAATTTTTATATGGAATGGACAATTCATTGGCTTTAAATAATACTCTTCTTCGTTATCAATTTTAAAGCTAGGATACATACCTTCCTTATAGTAGCTTAAATGTCCAGAAGTCTCCCACAAAGTAGACTTACCAATATGTGGAGTAACTACAGGCACATAACCCTGTTCTAAATAGGTCTCAAAAGCAAATTTCATTAATTGATAACGCAAATAAGCCCCTCTTGGCTTCCATAAAATTAAACCTGCTCCGATATCTTTATCTACCATAAATAGATTCATTCGCCTGTTAAGAACTCTATGGTCTCGTCTTTTACGCTCTTCTAATTCTTGCAAATAATCCTCTAAATCTGATTTACTTAAAAATGCTATACCATAAATTCGAGTAAGCATGTCATTTTTTTCGTCTCCACGCCAATATGCTCCTGCAATAGATAAAAGTTTAAAAGCACCAATTCGCCCTGTACTTTCAACATGCGGCCCTTTACATAAATCCATAAACTCTTTAAATTCTTCATTTCCTTCTATAACATAAAAAGAAATCTTGTCTCCTTCTATTTCCTGCAATAACTCAAGTTTATAAGGTTGTTTATTTTTCTTATAAAACTTTTCTGCCTCATCTCGTGATAAGTAAACTTGCTTAATTGGTAAGTCTGCCTCAATTATTTTTAATGCCACTTCTTCTATTTTTGCAAGATCTTCTTCGGTAATTGGTTTTGCAAACTTAAAATCGTAATAAAATCCCTCATCTATAAATGGACCAATTGCCAACTTAGTATCTGGAAATAAATGTAATACTGCCATAGCAAGCACGTGAGAAGCAGAGTGCCTTAGTTTGTCTATATATCTTATTTCTTGTTTTTTGTTGTCCATTTTTTTTGCACACATATACCAAAACATCAATTTAACTATTTGCCTTTGCAATAAAATAAAAAAGGAAAAAGGAATATTAAGCCCATGTTGGAAATACAACTAAAAGTTTTTGCGCACGATTAAAACCTGTTTGAATATACATTGATAAATTATAGGAGTCTTAAATAATCTTGTCAACAATTCCATACTTTTTTGCCTCTTTTGCATTCATCCAAAAATCTCTATCTGTATCCTTTTCTAATTTACTTTTAGGTTGGCCAGTATGCTTGGCTAAAATCTCCAAAAGCTGTGCTTTTGTTCGTTCCATATATTCAGCTGTTATTTTTAAATCAGAAACACTAACATTACTAATTTGACTAATCCATGGCTGATGAATCATTACTGAAGCATGCGGCAAGATAAAACGCTTACCTTTAGTACCTGCAGCAAGTAAAATTGAAGCAAATGAAGCAACCCGTCCCATTGCTATAGTAACAATATCAGGCTTAACGTACTGCATAGCATCATAAATAGCCAAACCAGCAGAAACTTCTCCACCAGGGCTTAATATATACATTTGAATATCCTTTTTAGAATTCTGCTTTTCTAAGTAAACAAGCTCGGCTATTACAACATTAGCAACCGCACTATCAATTGGACCATTTATAAAAATAATTCTATCTTTTAGCAAACGAGAAAACAAATCATAATATACCCGCACCCCCCCGCGTTCTTCTTCCATTATTGTTGGGACAAGACTCATGATATTAAACAAAATTATATTTTAGAACTATTGCAGTTTACATTGTAGCGAACTGGAAGTCAAGAATCCCCACGCTCCCGGAGGGAGTCGAACCCCCAACCTTCTCCTTAGGACGGAGCTGCTCTATCCAGTTGAGCTACGGGAGCTATAACGTATTATACTATCTAATTATCTTTGCCTGGAATTAAAACCTTGGACTTGGCGGGCTTTTTGGATTCCATTTTGGACTCTTGTGCCGTAACAGAAGTAGTTTTCTCGCTAGGTGCAGATTCTTCATGTGCATGCTCATGTACATGAAGCCCTAGACGTCGCTGCAAGTCTTCAACGGCCTTATACATCCTAGCCACCTTAATTATTTCCCCCAAAATAGCCTGAGTCAACTGCATATCCTGAGGCAAACGCAAAGCTGCCACCGCATAATTTAGATACACTTGATCTTTTTTGTCTCTTAAATTTATATCAATTTTGTACTTACGAATATAAAATGCCCAAAATAACTCCTCTTTTGTCTTTTTTATAACATCCTCTCTTATTTCTTTTTTATAATCATCCATACTTTTCTTATAGTATTCTAAATACTTCTCTAGAGTAATACCATACTTCTTAATTCCTTCCTCGTCTTGCTTTATTCTAGCTTCGATTGCAGTTTTAATATAGTCCTCCGGCAAATTAATTGTTAACTGTTTTAAAATCTTGTCTAATATTTTTTGCAAAGTTTTATTCGAGTATTCGTGCAACTTTGAATGTTCCATATCCGCCTTAATTCGTGCCCTTAATTGTTCCATAGTTGTAATATTAGGCACGCCTAAAGCTTTAACCCACTCATCACTAGGCGCCTTAAATTTCTCTTTTTTATCTTTAGGAGCCTTCTTAGCCCATTCCTCAAATAGTTGGGTTATTGCCTTTTCGACTTCTTTTTCTGTAACTGTTATCTCGGGCTTAGATACCTCAGATTTAAACTTCTCTATATCTGGTAACTTAAGATCCTTTACGACAAAAAACTTAATTTTAAAAACAATGGGAGACTCGACCACTGAAAATTGAATATCTAAAAGTTGTGGTTTTCCTAGAACAACTCCGTCTATGTACTCCTCCATTAATTCTCCAACCGCATAATTAACAACAAGTTCCTGCAAATTCTCGACTAATTCTGCATATATTTGCGGCTCCACTAAATCTCGCGGTGCCTTCCCCTTGCGAAAGCCTTTAACCTCCACATTTTTTGATTTTTCTTTGTATAAAGCTTCATATATTTCTTTCTGCAAAGCTCCGTTAACCTTTACTTCGAATTCAACTATGCCATCGTTATCTGTTAATTTTTTGGCCGAAGCAATAAACTTTTGCTTACCATCTGTTTGTAAAATATTTGCCATATTGCTTAAAATAAATTAAGTTATCTGTTATTTTAACATAGCACGAAAGATTTTAACACTCTCTTCATAGCTTTTAGCTGGCCAAAGGCTGCGCGGCAATAGCTCTAAAGTGGCACTTATTAGGTGCGGAGAACTTAAAACAATCTTTAAGGCTTTTTTGTACTGTTCATACTCAAAATACCCCATTCTGGTTAATTCCTGATGCGTATCAAAATTGGTAAACATAAAACGAGGCGGTTTACGCTTTAATTTATGTGCTTCATTATAGTTTAAATGCAGATGATAAATCTTAGACTTTAATTTACGCAAAAAATATTTTTGATATTCAAATGTTGCTAAGGTTTCCGGAGTAAACTTAAATCCAGGCTCTTCTAATTCCTCCATATACATAAATCTAGCAAAACTATTGGCATGCCCCCAATCAAATGTTATACCCACATGCTTATGATTTATCGCATCCATTAAACGTTCAAAAAATGCAACACTACCTGTCATAGGAAAATACTCTTGTCTTGGTGCCCTGAGTTTTGGCATATTTTCTATTGCAATAAAAATATTAAAATCCTCTAACATCGAGAAGAATGGTCTTAGTAATGCTGCTATTCCTTTAATAACCTCCCCCTCCTTTTTGCCAGGCTTAGAGGGAATAGGATGAAAAACAATCACCTTACGCTTTTCTTGCTCAGCGAGTCTTACTAATACTTCTAATTGATTGCGTAACGCCTTTTTGTAAATTTCAACAGGCTCGGTTAAATCAAAAACTAAAC
>JALVLD010000013.1 GCA_027033525.1 Candidatus Dojkabacteria bacterium | reverse complement strand
CCAGCTGCTTTCAAAACCATCAACACTGTCTTGATAATATTTAACTAATTGATTGAGAGAATACTCATCTACACTGTTTATAGTGCCTCCTCTTAAATCGATAGTATTAATACCTATTGTATTTGAAAAATCAAGAGTATCAACTCCTCCTGCATCCCATATAGTTTGTATTTTATAATCGGAATATTGTTGAGTATATGTATTGTCTTCAGTATTATAGTTATCATTTATTCCATATATTGTCTGTAAAGCGGCAATATCATAAAGTGAGTAATCTTGCGAATATACCAGTTTTGTATCTTCATGAATACTGTTTCCATATCGAGTAAATACAGTAACCCAGTTATGCTCATCGGTATAAGACATTATAGAGTGATTTCTATCATCTTTGTATAGCGGAAGTGTATATTTACCTTCAAAAGGGTGTTTTAAACCCAGGGCATGTCCTAATTCGTGGCTGATAACTTGTATTCCAAATTCTCCCGGGTTTAAACTGTAATCATCTTGATTTGTAGAGAATTTATTATTTAAAAATACATCTCCACCATAATCAGGGGTATCAGTAGGATAAAAAGCAAAACCTGCAGCATCTGTCATATCTACTTTATTAAATCTAATATCTCCATTATCATTAACATATTTTAATTTTGTTCCTAAAAAAGAGTTTAAATTTTCTATTACAGAGTTTACCGCACTTTTTTCTCTATTATTTAATTCATGCCAATTATCAATAAGACTATGCCTCTCTCCATCAAAGTCATAGTAACTATTTGGGATATCTTTATTAAAACTGTAAGTGATAATATCTTTGTTCCAATGCTCATTTGAATCTAAAGCTTTGACAATTAGAGAATTTGATAAATCAAACTCTTCTAATCCGTAATTTGTATAGTGTAAAGCATCTATATCTAACTGTTGCGATGCTTTTAATATATCTTCTGGAGTAAAGTGTTCAGCAGCGTTTATTATAGCTATTGCTTCGTTTTTTTCTTTTAAAAATTCTAAAGCCTGTTTTGCAATTTCAACACTGGCTTTATCATCTGTTATGTTTTCTATTACTTTAATTGATGCTCTGTATGACGGATCACTATTTAACGAGTCTGGATTATAAGGATCTGTATTTTGTTTTAAATTTGTCTGCTCTTTAAAGGTATTAATATAATCTAGGGCAATAGTTACTTTATTTTTTAAAAATGCTTGTCTAGATAGTGCCGCATCTATATCTTCTTGGGAAAGATTTGAAAATCTAAAATCATTTGGGTTAAAGTCTAAAGAGCTTGAAATAAAGTTTGCAACCATATCAGATCTGCTCATACCGCTATTTAACTGGGATACCCAGTAGTTTATACCTTCATTATCACCATTTTTTCCTAAAACATTTGTATATATAGCTTCTACAAACTCTTTATTTGGTAAATTGTCATAAAGAGATTTAAATTTAGGGTGCAATGCAAAATTGGTAGCTAAAGTGCTTATGGCTTTGCCTTCTCCTAAGTTTAAAGCTTGTTCTTGCCAATAGTTTAATCCTGCCTGATCCCCTGCTCTATTAAAAAAAGCTATATATAATCCAACTATTTTTTCTTTTATCGTAGCCATATTAGAGCCTTTCTAAAATTATTTTTGGGTCAAGTCTGCATATTCCAATAAAATTTTTACCCTTTATCCCTGCTATTTCAAAACTACAAGCATTATCTATCCAGTGTGAACAGTTTTCTATATGCGTATCTTTAGAGTGGACAGCTACAGTTATAGAGTATTTGCCAATTCCTATATTTAATGGCATTGAAAAACTGCATAGGTATTCTTTTCCTTTTTGGAAATTAATATCTAAATTGTGGTAAAAACTATTGGTGCCAAATATATCTTGACCATATTTATCTCTAATTATTATACCAATTGTCATATTTGATAAATCTTTATTTGCTTTTATTTTAATATCAATTTTTGCATTTTCTCCTGAGCTAATTATATTTGATTTTGATTCTTCTCCTTCTATTTTAACATTAACAATTTCTACATCAAATGTTCCAAAAGAACTTTTTTGTG
>JALVLD010000012.1 GCA_027033525.1 Candidatus Dojkabacteria bacterium | reverse complement strand
ATCTTTATCACTTATTTTGCCAGTTAAAGTATATTCAATTGTATTCGTGCTAGTAGCCGAAGTAATTTTTATTTGCGGTACATACATGTAAGTTGAAAAACCATTAACTTCTATTGTTAAAGTGTGCTTTTTGGCATCGTATTTTGCAGTTTTGCTTATTTCTTTATCTATTTTATTATTTTTTGCAATTAAAATTTCAAACTCTTGATTTAAATTCATGCCATAAAAATACAATTGTGCCTTTTTGTTTAGCTGTTTTAATTGCGAAGAATCTAAAAAGATTTGCCCATGTGCCATTTTTACGTATTTATCTAAATTCTTAAATTTGTTTGCTATATCTTTAGAAGGTAAATCAACAGCTTCTTTAAATACAATTTTGCCGTATTTAACATTATCTAAAGTAAAGTTTTTGTAATTTTTAGCTTGCTTTACAGTTAATTTTGCAAGCTTGCTTGTTGCAGAACCTTTTGCAGTAAAAGTGCTAGGAAGCTTAATTTTTGCAACAGGAGCATATTGAACAGTAGATTTCTTAGTTTTAGAGTAAGTTTTTTCGCCATAATAAGTGCAATGTCCAGGAGCAAGATTAGCTTTAATTGTAATATATTTAGTTTGGCCTGGAGATAAACTAAATCCAGAAGCACCACCACTTAGCGAATAACAAATACCTCCAATATAAGCTACGCCAGTACGAGGAGTACAACTATAAGTATGCCCAGATTCTACAGAAACAGTCCAAGTCGCAGAGCCATTGCTAGATGTTAAATAAGTAAATTTAGGCGCAGAAGGAATAGGAACACCATTTTCATTAGTTTGTGAAGGACCTTTATCTGTACACGTAATTTGTACCCCAGTTAAACGTTTACCATTTTGAGCAGAAATAGTAATTTTTACAGTAGCAGTAGCTGGAACCATAGCTTTTGCTGTATACCCAAACAACAAAACAGTTGCTGCAAGGACTAGGAGTAAAACTTTTAAATTTTTATGCATTGCAAATAGGTTTATAATTTAATTATTTAACATTAAGCCCCTTTATAATACTTGTACTTTAAGTTTAAATGGTACCTTTGCTCTGTAATTGAACTTATTTTTACTAAGCGATTCTGTTAGCTCAAAAGTATAAGAATAAGTAATTGGTGTGGGAGTAACAGTTGTTGTTGGTGGAAGTTGGGAAGTGGGGGAAGGAGGCGTTGCGGTAGGAAGATTTTGATTATGTGCTGTTTGGGGGTCTTCGGTAGTGGGTAGGTTAGGATTTAAGTGTGATTTGCCTATAAAGTAGCCAGTAATTCCAGCTGCAGCAGTTAATAAAACAGCAAGGGAAATAATTATTTTGTTGTTCATATAAGCGTAACCAGTTTAGATACCTTTATTGTAGCGGAGGGAGGGGAAAAGGGCAAATGGGGATAGGGAGACTTGCTGCGATTTTATTTATTGTCTATCTTAGATACAAGTGGCGCAAAGAGCTTAGGGAGAAAATAGCAGAAGAACTTTTTAGGGGCGAAGAGATGGAGAGGTGAAATTGAGTTTTTGAAATATAATAGATTTTATAATAAAATATCCTATAATAAAACTTTGGTTTACCCATGCGTAGAACACCTGAACACGGCTTAGAAATAACTCCAGAAGATTTTCAAACTATTTGTTTTAACGAAGCATTCCCCGGTTTACAAGAAAATATTGTCAAGTATAGTGGTAAACTTACTCCCCGGCAATTATCCTGGGAAGTTGCTAGGTTGGTTGCAGGATTGCCTGGAAAAGCTACAAGTAGTGGAAGTATAGAAGAGATGGTAGCTGAAGGGCCTGAGAGACCTGAGAACTCTCCGGGACTGTATAAAGAAAGGTTGATTTATGACTTTGGGACTAGAGGAAACTTGTTTAAAATAGAAGAAACTCCTCATTGGATTTTAGCAAGTGAGGTGTTCTATGGCAGGCTGCCCCTTACCTTGTGGGTTACCTTTGCTGGCGTACGTGATATTTTTGACTTGCAAGCAAGGGAAGATATTTTAGATCTTTGGGCCAGATTTCCAGATTTCTATAGAGCTTCGTATTCAGCCATTACATCT
>JALVLD010000011.1 GCA_027033525.1 Candidatus Dojkabacteria bacterium | reverse complement strand
AAAAAATAAAAGAGTAAGAATATGATCATTTTATTATAATCTCGTTGCTTGAACATAAAAAAATTTTTTTAAGTAAATAGTTAGTAATATTCTTTCTACAATTATACCTAAAAATTCTGTTATAGCAGCTCCCATTATATGGTACTTGGGTAGTAATAAAATGCTAGTAATAAATAAAAAAATGTTTTTTATCATTGAAATTTTTATTAATTCATTTTGTTTTTTTGCCATAATTAATGTAATACCAAATAGTGACGTTACATGATCAATAAAACCGCTTAACAAGACGATGTAAAAAAGTATATTCCAGTTACTAAAATCTTTCCCTAGTAAAAGTAAAATATATTTAGTACCTGCTAATATTATTAGTGTTATTGGTAAAAGTAGAGCTGTCATAAATATAGTTCCCTTAGTTATTAGTTTTGTTAATTGTCGTTTATTCCCTTTGTGGTAAAGTTCACCTAGATAAGGTGAAAACGCTTGTACAATACTTTGAGATATAGTACCTAGGAGCATATTTATTTTTTTTAAGGTAGCTAAAACACCAATACTACCAATCGTACAATAACGTCCTTGAAGAGTTGTTATTAAGGTTCCTGCTATTATCGCAAGCCAGTCCGTGGCAAAAATTTTTGCAGAGTGCTTAAGAAAATCTTTCGGAGTTGGCGAATTTGATCGTCTTAGAGGGTGTTTTCTCAGAAAAAGTATTATCCCCACTATGCTAGAAAGGGTTAGAGCACTTCCCCATAATATTAATAAGATGCTGTTATAAAGTGGTAGTGTTCTTTTATAGTATTCCACTAATATGAAAATAAAGAAAAGTAGTGAAGGTAATAGGGCATCTATGAGGGAAGCAAGGGTCGTTTGTTTGTTACCTACTAAAGCACTTTTTGTAAATTCAAGGATAATCCACGGAATAAGAATTACAAGACCGATCTTTAATGCTTGTGCATAGTTGGCATTGTTAAGGACGTTAATGCTGAAGGGAGTAGCTATAAACCATCCAATAATAATAATGATTAACGTCAGGCCTAGAGAAATCCTCAGGGCAGTTTTGAAAAGAGAAATTTTATGTTGAGGCCTATTTGGTATAGCAAAATGAATTTGGATATATCTGTCGAACCCAAATTTAACAAATAAAAGTATTTGTTGCAAATATGAGAGCACAAGACTGTATATGCCAACAAGATAGGCTCCGTATAATCTGGCTATCAGGATCCTGTTTACGAGTCCGATACTTCTTGCTACTGTACGAATAAAAAGGATGCCGAAAGTATTCTTTATTAGGTTTCGGGATGTATCTTTTGGGTATTTCGTTTGCATTTAATTACATTCTTATATAATTTCATTACATTTTCTAGGCTGTATTGCTTGACATATTTTTGTGAAGCTCGTCGAAGTTTTTCTCTAAGGCTGCTATTTTTAAGTACGAATACTAAAGCGTCAAGGTTAATCCTTTCTTTGGAGGTCAGAGGTGTCATAATATCATCAGGATTAATATATTCCATTGTCGGAGTTAAAATTCCATAGCGAGTGATAACATATTTCTTTTTTAATAATTTTTTATAGTTTTTAGAATAGTCTAATAACTCACGTGCACCTGTTAAATGATCAGTTGTTACAATTGGTGTACCGATAGCCATTGATTCTAATAAGGAAAGGTTAAGCCCCTCTCTTGAGCTCGGCAGGTAAAAAATTGTGCTATGTTTAAGTATATTGAATGGATTTTTTTGGAAACCGGCAAAATATACGTTAGGGCGGATTCGTTTTTTAGCTGTTACTGTATTTAGGAAATTAGTATAAGAGCTTGATCCGGAACCTAGGATAATAAGATTTACATCTATTTGTTTTTTATGTATCATTTCGGCCAAAATGCGTAATAGATTAATAATACCTTTTTCAGGAGATAAACGTGCTATAGTGGTGATAGTAAAGTGCTTTTTAATAATAAAATTTTCAATATTGCGAGGTAATGGCCTTTGGCTAAGTTTAACTACTAAATTATAATCAATAGGATTAATTATTACCTTGGTTTTAGCATTGAGGTTAATTTTAGAGAAACGTTTTTTTAGCAGCCATTTTAGGCCATGAGAAACAGTTATAATTTTATATATTTGCCGAAATGCTTGTGTTTTTATTTTCTTTATTCTAGACGTTGTATCTAAGTAAGCCGTATGGATTAAGAGGAATAGTTTGCTAGATTTGTTGAATTTAATAAAGGGGAATATGTATGGGAGCATGTCTTCATCGTGAATCAGAATGCAGTTAAATTTGTATTTTAACTGAAGGAAGATTAACTGTATATTTATCGCAAAATAAAATAGGATTCGTAGTAGTTTCGCCTTAGGGGGGTATTTAAACACTTTACCAGCCCAAGAAAAAAAAATCGGAGGCTTAAAATCGTAGGTTTGCTCCTGCTTCCAGATAAAAAAGATATAATGTCTTAGCTGCGTAAGTCTTGATTGTATGTAGAATAACATTCGCTCTCTCCCACCTCCGCCATTCGTTCTGGTTATATGTAGGATCGTTGGTTTTTTCATATTAAAGTACCGGCTACATAATCTTTAAAATGCTATGAATAGCATTATCTACTGTGTATTTTTGAGTTGCAATATCATATGCTTTCTGGCTTAAGTCGCGGTATGCAATATGATTGTTTTTCCAAAGATTGTATGCATATTTTAATGTCCGATAAAAATCTTTTTGCGTTTTTGGTGATAAAGATTTGTATATTTCTTGGGAATCGATTGTCCCGTGAATTTTTATATAATTTCGGGTATTTTTGATATTAAAAATTAAGTTTTGATCTACTTGTTCTACCAGTTCGCTAGCGCCAACATTTTCAGATACTATTGCTGGTACTCCAAAGTACATAGCCTCATTAACAACTAGGCCCCATACTTCTTTGGCAGAGGGCAAAATTAGATAGTCGAGTTGCTGAAAAAATTTACGTTTGTTTTCTGGGGTATCCTTTAGGTATCCCGAATATTTGATTTTTCGTGGACATTCCCTTGTGAAATAAGTTACGTGATGTTGCTCTGGCCCTCCTCCAGCAATTATTAATTTCCCAGGGATAGAAGAGTTACAGAAACTATTTAAAAGAAAATACAGATTTTTTTGAAATACAAAATAACCTAGGAAACCGAAGGTGGGAACAGGTTTTGTTTTAGAAACGGGGTGTGGTTTAGTAGGGAGAAGTCTACGCGGAAGATTCGCCTGAGGTACTATTGTAAATTTTTTGACGGGTTTAGTGTAAGTTTCCACATACCGTTTACTTGCCTTAGAGAAGAGTAGGAATTTATTTGACTGACGAATTATAACCGCATCTAGTACACTCTTTACATATTTGTGTGTTAATGAGTCTACCCAATTCCCGTATATTGTATCCTCTACCCATAAAAAAAGATCTATACTTTTTATTTGTTTTAGTAATCGCAATAATTTCAACATGATAAGATTCGTAGGGTGGTTAAGTAGCAATACGACTGCGTCATTAGGTTTTATAAAGGCTGTAAGTTTTTTTAATTGTTTAAAATTTCCCCATACAATGCCTGTGGGTAGTTTTTTATTAAAGTTTAGTTGAATATACTTATATCGAATACTTTCCTCCTCAGGGGTCCATTTTCTGTGCTCACTTTTAGGAGGTTGTAAATATACCACTAATAGATTAACTTTTTGTGCTAATTGATTAAATAAATACAAACGTTGTTTGGAAAAAAAGTTTTGAACAATAATAAGTCTTTTTTTCATGAAGCTTAGTGATTTAGGTTAAATCTACGACATAAAATTTTATGTGCGTAGTGAGTAGATTTCCAGTTTAAACTAACCCCTACGGCGATTTCGTTTGTCGCACATTCTCCTTTCCAATTTCCCCAGTTCCAATCTCCGGTATCGTTTCTGCCTCTACCGTCATGCCCGTAATATATATATGTGTTGTAGTTATTACTTAAACTTATCGTGGAATTAATTTTTCGACAAAGGATTCCACTTATGTATTTTGAGTGAGGATCTATTGATATACCAGTCATTATTTCATCGTTAGCACATTGGAGTTTCCAAAAACCATAATCCCAGTCGCCCATCGCCGAGCTACCTCTGTTATCATGGCCATTTACTGGATAAATCGAAAAATCACTCGTTACGATTTCGGCGTTGTTAATTTTTTTGCATAAAATAGCGTCTGTATGTTTATTTTTTATTATTGTACTTATTCCAGATATGGCTTGGGTTGTGTCGCACTCTGATTTTTGATGTCCGTATCTCCAGTCGTTGGTGTCTGTACTAAGACGGTTATCGTACTGTTCAAAAAACAAGATACGATGATCTGCAGGATTAACCTCGTACTTAACACAGAGTAATCTGTGTAAATAACGTTTAAAGATTTGTAAGGAAACACCAATTAAAAGTTCGTTATCTTTACATTCCCCTTTCCAGTAGCCATAGCTCCAGTCCTTAGATTGTGTTGTCCTGCGATCGTCATGACTCCATGGCGTTGCAAAATGATATTCAAAAGACATGGCAATTTTATCACTGGGTGCCTGACATATAATTCCCTTTATGAGCTGATCATCAGTTAAATAGACTCCAGAAACAAAGGTCCTTAATGGACATTCTGTTTTCCAATAACCATAATCCCAGTCCCTTAAGCCTAGTTTGTAATATCTGCTATGGTTATCTTTGTTTATAATATCCTTTAGGAAAAGGGTGTCGTTTCGGGTGATTTTGCTTTCATTGTTTACTTTGTAACATAAAATATCCCTAATTAGGTGATTCCCCCAGTAAGCATGAGAGATACCGGCTACACTTTGAAAATCTTGGCAGACGACAGCTTTATTACTAGGGATATCTTCGGCATGCAAGTCTTGATTTAAAATCTTTTTTGCATTAATTAATATTGGAGAATAAGTCGAAAATAATAGATTTAGAACATTAAGGTGCGAGTTTAAATAATAAAGCCTTATTATTTTCAGGTAATCGGAAGGGGGAATGTTAGATAGATTTAATTTTAATGCTAAAGCACCTGTCACTTGTGGCGCTGCAAATGAAGTCCCAATACCCGGGACGGAGTTAAACGTACTTACATTTAGTTTGTATGTATTATTGTATTTTATTGGTACACAAGAATTATTAGCTGAACAACTAATACTTCTTGAAACAATAGACGTATTAGGATGAGAGCTATTACTACCAACTGGAGCATATATAGTATATCCATCTTCGTAGTTAGAATAAGGGGCTCTATATAAATTTTCGTCTAAGGCACCAACGGCAATTACATTTTCGAACTCGTGGGTATAAGCCGCAGGATAAGCCAAGGAGTTTAATCCATCATTACCGGAAGAAGCCACGATTATTACCCCATGGTTCTTGGCATAGTTTACTGCGTCACGGACTAGATTAGAGTCAAAATCAGTTCCAGCACTAATATTTATAATTTTGGCACCGTTATCTACTGCGTACAGAATAGCAGCGGCTAATCTGTCAGTATAGAAAAAGCCCCTAAATGGTACGTTTACTTTTATTGGCATGATTTTAACGTTTGGAGTAATACCTATTACAGAAGGAGAAGTTGTATCATCTATAGCACCGGCTATTTCGTGGGCAATGAAAGTACCATGTCCATAATCGTCTGTTGGTATTCCTTCTTTTTGTCTATTTTCATTGTTGCAAGTATCGGGAATATCGTGGGTGTTATTGTAATAATATATTTCCATATCTACACCGTGTACGTCGTTACATTCAGGGGTGTTAGCTTCGTTAGGATTTGTCCACAAAAAGGAGGTTGGTAAGTAGTTTGATTTAGCATAGGTTAATTGAAATGTTAGGTTACCGCTTTCGTTTACAGGAAGTAAACATCCGGAGTCGTCGCATGTATTTGTATATATAAATTGACTTTGTTCGGGCGAAGAATTTGTACCAGAAACGGCTAATCCAGTATCTATAATAGCAATTATGAGTTCAGAGTTGGGGTAACAATTATTGGGTTGTGTTGCACAATTTTGCATATTCCAAAAGCGCGGCATATTAATGCGTTCTAAGTACCAGTGGCGTGCGGTTAGCGGTGAAGTCGGCGTATCAAAATCGCCTGGATAGTCTTTATTATTTATTGTTTGCCATGTAAAAAAATGACCAATTTTTGCAGATTCTATGTATTGGCTAATATTTTGCAAGACAGGATTTCGTTTAAGTTGTTTAACAAGTAGATCTACATCTATAT
>JALVLD010000010.1 GCA_027033525.1 Candidatus Dojkabacteria bacterium | reverse complement strand
TGTATACAGATGCTGCAATTGCTAAGCCAATGCCTAAAGCTAACAAGATTAAACGAAAAATAGCCAATACTACGTTAGAAGCTTTAAATTTTGCTTTAAATAATCTCCATGCTAATATTAAACTGGGGGAAATCGGAGCTAGTATCTACAGTGTTGTGCGTAAGGCAGGGTACGACGTACTACGTGAGTATGGGGGGCATGGAATAGGCACCTCGATGTGGATGGAGCCATTTGTGGCAAATTATGGAGATCCGCAGCGGGGGCCTATCCTGCCCGCCGGCATTGGCTTAGCAATTGAGCCATTAGTTGTGAGTAAAAGTCCAATTGTAGAACAAGTAGATGAGTGGGCTACTAGACTAAAAGATGGTGGGGTATTTGCTCACTGGGAAGCAACTGTAATTGTGACAACAACGGGATACGAACTTATTGCAGGGTTGTTAAAAGTGTAATATGTTAAAATAGTTATATGAATTTTCAAATTGTAATCATTTTACTTTTGCTAGGAAATTTAGGACTTTTGTTTAAATTATTTGCAAATAAGAAACAAGAGAAAGACTTTGTAAGAGGCATAATTGATAAATTAGATTTTATTGCAAAACAAAATTTAGACTTAAATTCTAATTTAAGGAGCGAACTTATTAATAATTTGACAAAATTTTCTAAGCTACAAGGAGTCTCACAGAAGGCCCAGTTAGAATTATTTTCTAAAGTGCAGTCTCAAAATTTTAGAGATTTTTCCGAGAGGTTAGGGCAACTTTTAGAAGTAGTAGAAAAAAGATTAGCCGAACTAAATAAACAAAATAGTGAACAATTAGAAAAAATCCGTATCACTGTTGATGAAAAATTGACAAGTACATTAAATAAGCGGTTGGCAGAGCAATTCCAGTTAATCAGCAACAGATTAGAGCAGGTACATAAGGGGTTAGGTGAAATGCAAAATCTTGCCAATGGGGTAGTTGACTTAAAACGTATTTTAAGTGGCGTAAAAACACGTGGAACTTGGGGTGAAGTGCAGCTAGGGAGTATTTTAGAACAGTTTTTATCTAAGGAACAGTATGCCGAAAAGGTAAGAGTGAAACCACGCAGCAGCCAAGAGGTCGAGTTTGCAATTATACTCCCTGGCAAGGATGATGAAAGTAAAAACATTTATTTGCCTATAGACTCTAAATTTCCAATTGAGGATTATCAGCGGCTTCTTGAGGCTTATGAAAACGTAGACAAGGCGGCGGTGGAAGAAGCTCTAAAGGCAATTGAACGGCGCATAAAGCAAGAGGCTAAGCGAATTAGTGAGAAATATATCGCTGTCCCTTACACTACTGATTTTGCAATAATGTATTTGCCAATAGAAGGATTATATTTAGAAGTAGTTCAAAGGCGTGGTTTGTTGGAATATATACAAAGAAATTATAGAGTGGTTGTAGTTGGGCCAAGTACAATTACAGCATTTGTAATTAGTTTACAGATGGGCTTTAGGACATTGGCAATTCAGAAAAGATCGAGTGAAGTTTGGAAACTGTTGGGAGTTGTTCGTGAAGAGTTTCTTAAATTCGGTGGTTTGTTAGAAAAGACAAGTAAGAAATTAAAAGAAACACAAAATGTCATAGATAGGGCAATAAGTAAAACTCGCAATATAAGTAGGAAATTAAGCAGTGTGCAAAATATTCCTGAAATAAAGTCTTCTGGCCAGGAAAGTTTGCCTATGCCCATTATTGATTTAGTTGAAGAGTAGCTTGAGGTATGGAAACTATTGGAAAGGTGCAAGTCGTAATAACTGCATATAAAGAAGAAAATACAATTTCTAAAATTGCTGCTGAAGCTGAGTATCAATTGCACGAATTGCTTTCACAAAAAGAGGTAAAACGGGGGGAGGTCATAGTTGCAGCACCGGATAAACCAACTCGAGAATTATCGTTAAAAAATGCTAAGTATGGACTTGTTAAACCTATAAAAGTGCCTATTAAGAAACCACGTGCAATTGACTGGTTACTAAGAAAGAAGATATTAGATGGCGATGTTGTAATTTTTACAGATGGGGATTTAGTTTGGAGCAATTTAGTGATTCTTCCTTTGTTAAGAGAATTACGTAGTGATTCTAAGATAGGGGCTGTTGCGGGGCATTTAGTACCGTCTAATCCTAAAAATACTATGCTTGGCTATTGGGCATGGGTTACAACACAAGTAGGGGCCCATGCTGCTCGACTTAAGGCAGATAAACAGAAGGGATTCCTTAATTTGCCAGGTGGAATATTTGCTATTAAGGGCAGGCTTTTGCCTTCAAGGTTCCCTCATGATATCCTAGGTGATGATATTTACTTTACATATTTAGTGTACAAACAAGGATTTAGGGTTTCTTATGCTCCAGATGCTGTTGTTTATGTAAAATATCCAACTACAATTAAAGATTGGTTATACCAGAAGAAGCGTACGAGCGGTGCTGAATACCAAATACGGGAAAGATATCCTGACATCGCTAAATTTAAGCCAATGAGGAGTTTTAAACAAGAGCTTATGTATTTGCCCGCAGTTATAGGTTATAGTAGTAATTTTAGGGAATTTGCATGGGGTGGGCTTCTGGCAGTATTTAGATTTCTTTCATGGGCAATGGCTTTTATAGAACAAAGAGTGTTTAAACGTAATCCGTATAAGGTTTGGCAAAGGATTTATAGTTCAAAATATAAAAAACATGAAGTTAGTAACCTTAGTAAAACAAGTTAAGTGTAAAAATAGTCTAAGAGTCTTTGTGTATGTTGGCTTTGGATTGTTCTTATGGATCTATTTTGTATCTAGTTTTTGTTGTAGGTATGCTGATCTTATTAGTAGCATACCGTCTGAATTCTGGAGTGCTATGTTTATAGTAGTTGCTGTTGCGTTGCGAGATCGCTTGTTTTTGATGTTGGCTGTAATTTATTTAATATTTGCAAATATAAATCCAGTTACACATTTACAAAAGATACATATCCCAGAATATGTTCCTGTAAAGGTATGTTCTTATAATTCTAGGTTCTTTTTTGCACAAAATAGAAAAAAAGCTATAGAAGCTTTAAAGGCCCTTAATTGCGATATCTATGTTATTCAAGAAGTGTGGCATTCGCAAGAGATATATCAACAATTAATAGACTCGTATGTGAAAAAATATTTTAAAGAGTATCATTCTGTTAATTGGGCAGAATTTTGGACTCTATTTAAAAATGATATACAGTTGCTGCATCAGGTCAGGCCAGAGAACGAAGGTTTTTTGGCGCTGGAGCTTAGCATAAAAAGATTTAATAGAAGGTATATTTTAAATCTGATTAACATACATATATGGAATCCTTTAGTTACTAGAAATACGTTAAGTTTTGTTGAAGCTAGTTTTTGGCAGCAGCCAGCTGCACGTTTATCGCCTTATACAGTAAGAAAACGTCAAGTAAGTGATTTGCGTAAATTCTTAGAACAAAAAGTCGTAAGTAACTATGTTATTGTTGGTGACTTTAACACCCTACCAAGTCATGCTTTAATTGCATTTAAGAAATGGGCCCCCAAAAAACAACAAAAATATTTTAGGAAGGTCTCTCCTGGGATATTTTATGCAACATATCCTGTCGCTTTACCATTTTTGGCAATAGATCATGCTTTTTTAGGTAATGATTTGCAATTGGAACATATATATGTAAAGGATTTGGGTAGTTCTGATCACAAAGCTTTTATTATGAAGATTGGAGTCCCGGAATCTAAAAAAGAGGCAGTTGCCTTTAATAGCAATTAGTTAAGCGGGCGACGGGACTCGAACCCGCAGCCTTCTCCTTGGAAGGGAGACGCTCTAGCCAATTGAGCTACGCCCGCTTAGCTAAATTATAGCATACATCTTTATTCACGGAAGAGTAGGTGTTCGCAGGGAAGTAAGGCCCTTTGCATTAACTTTGTTTTTTGCCGCGATGAAGGCGATTTTACGCATGCGAGTATTGGTTTTGGAGGTCATTTAGCCAGGGCTGCAGTTGTGGGGATGGTCTAAAGTATTTATGCCAAAGGTTTCTCGGACCGGTGAACCGGTTTAGGTTCTTTTCACCTTTTGTTATAATCTAATATGCTGTTCTGGCTTGGAGTTGGTTCGAAAGTACGGGGAGAATATTTCCTTGCTAAGGGAGGCGTTCCCGAAGCCAAGGGTGGCAAATTATATATTAAATGTTTGCAAAAATATATAGTGTTTATATTCCCGCTTTTTGCGTTACCTGTTAAATGTGAGGTGTTTCGAGAGGAAAGAAACGGTTCAATATTTGAGTGGAAAAAGCTTAATGTAAGTAAATTCTCGCCAGAATTAAAGGAGATTATTGCTCAGAAAAAGAAAACATTTCGCCCTATTTGGTGGATGTGGTTAGGACTACCATGGCTAGTTTACATAATAGTAGGATTTATATTAGGTTGGGATTTGTAAGACTAAGACAGGGCAACCCAACCTCGCATAAGTTCGTTTTTAAAAGCAAGAATTACTTCTTTTATAGAGTTCCCTTGATTCTATTTAACTCTGTATTTTTTTTGAACTGGTCATGAATTTTTTTTAGAACTATACAGTTTTTTGCAGAGAGAATTTGCTAGTGTTATAATAGCTTACTTCTTTATTGGGCAGGTAGCTCAGCTGGTTAGAGCACTCCGTTGACATCGGAGAGGTCACAGGTTCGAGTCCTGTCCTGCCCACAGATTTTTATTTAACTTCCCGCAGAGCTGGATTTGTTTTAATAAGTTGTTGATATACTTGTGTGATTTCATTTTTAAACCGGGTTACGCCTTGAGCCCAAGCATGTTGTGGATTACGTCCACAAGGAGGACAATATGTGCTTTCTATAGTGTAAGGATCGGGGTTTATTCCATATCCTTTGGTAAATTGGCGAGTTACATAAGCTATTGCTGAAGGCCAGTCCTTAAATTTAGAGAAATCCCCGCCCGGGCCACCTCGCCATCCCCACGCGTTGTATGATTGGTATGGAGTTATTGTTCCAAAGGCACTTTCTACGCCAGCTATAGCAGTGATTATTCTCCAATCTTGGCCGTTTTTGTCTGCTTCTTCTACTAGTACATTTGCATATTTGGCCATTGGTGATCCGTGTCTGGAAAGATAAATTCTTAAGGCAAGGACTCTGGGTGACTGGAGGGTTGTATATTCCCCGAGAATAATATTAGGAGATTGACTTTGGGGTTTGGGAGTATTTGCCAGGTAAATTTTTGAGGAGGTATTAAGTGGTTGTGCAAATTGATAAGAAGTAGGGATATAAATATATAAAGTATATGTTAGTAAGAATGTTATAATAATTATTGGTAGTACGTTAGAAATTTTTACGTTTGTTGTAAGCATGCTTTATGTTATAATAGCAAACAAGTTAAGCTAATAGCAATATTCAATGGCAAAGAAGGGGAAAAGTATGAAGGTTCGGCTGAAGTGTACAGTATGTAATTCTATAAATTATACGACCAAAAGACGTATAGGTGGGCAAGCAGAGCTAAAGTTGAAACTAAAAAAGTATTGTCCTGTGTGCAAGAAACACACAGAGCATACGGAGGTAAAAATTAAATAGATAAGGGCCCGTAGTTTAATTGGCAGAACGGCGGTCTCCAAAACCGCTAGTCCTGGTTCGAGTCCGGGCGGGCCTGTAGTTTGATATAATATATAGATTAACAAGTATAAAAATGAAAGAATTCCTAAAGGCTGTAATAAGTGCATATAAAAATATTACATGGCCAAACAAAAAGCTTCTTATTAAGAGTAGTCTTGCAGTGTTGGTTATTTCTGTTATAATAAGTGCATATTTGATAGGTTTAGATACTATTTTCTTATATTTAAGGAATTTAATATTATTTAAGTAAAAGATGCCATTAAAGTGGTACGTGCTAAATGTACATGCAGGTAAGGAAGAATTCGTAGCGCAAAAAATAATGCAAATGGTAAGTGCATTAGGATTAAAAAAACAAATCGCCGATGTTTATATACCTAAACAATCACGGGTTGAGCTAAAAGGAAACAAAAAAGTAACCGTAAAGAAAAGAATGTTTCCGGGGTATATTCTTGTAAAAATGGTTTATAATGAGAAGACTGCTCCACTACTTACAAATATAGAAGAAGTACGTGGTTTTGTGCGTACGGGAAGTAAGGTATACCCGCTTAGTGAAGAAGAGGTTGCCAATTTAATGGATATTGGTAAGAAGGGGAAGAAGGTAGCTAGTAGCTCTTTAAAGATAAGGGTTAATGATGCAGTTAGAATAGTGGACGGTGTGTTTAAGGATCTTATCGGCAAAGTGGCTGAGGTAGATGAAGAAAAAGGTAAGGTTAAGGTATTATTAACCATGTGGGATCGAGAAGTTCCTTATGAGGTGGATATAAATTTAATTGAGAAACTATAATGGCCAAAAAGGTAGTAAAGATGTTAAAACTAGTTATATCCGCAGGTCAGGCTAATCCGGGGCCTCCTTTAGGACCAATCTTGAGCCAGGCTGGAGTAAACATAAAGCAGTTTACAGATCAGTTTAATACTCAAACAAGGCAAATGGCTGGTACTAAGGTTCGCGTTATTGTTAAAATTTATGCAGACAGGACATATAGTTTTGAAATCAAGACCCCACCAACTTCAGAGCTTATAAAACAAAAAGCTAAAGTAAAAAAAGGATCGGGCGTTCCGAATCTTAAAAAGGTAGGGCAGCTGACAAGTAAGGATTTAGAGGAGATAGCACAAACCAAGCTAGAAGATCTTAATACCACTGACATTGAGAAGGCTAAGAAGATTGTTGAAGGTACAGCTAAGCAAATGGGAGTTAAAATAATTGAATAAATAATGCCAAGGAGAGGTAAGAAATATCAAAAGGTTGCCGTAAAGGTCGATAAAAGTAAAGCATATTCATTAGAAGATGCTTTAAGAATTATTAAACAGTTAAGCTATTCGAAGTTTGCAGGTAGTATAGAACTTCATTTGTCGGTTAATTTACCAAGTGGACGCGATCCTAAATCTATAAAAGGAGGGATTAGTTTACCTTACGTGGAATCTAAGGATGTTAAAGTTGCCTTAGCAGTCCCTGCAGATCTTGAGACGGAAGCACGGGGAACTGGGGCAGATATAGTAGGTTTAAAAGAAATTATTAGACAAGTTGAAGCAGGGAAGTTGAATTTTGATGTATTGTTAGCTGTCTCTCAGGTAATGCCACAATTAGCTCCGTTAGGGAAAGTTTTGGGTCCTAAAGGACTTATGCCAAATCCTAAAAATGGGACAGTAATAGACCCTAAAAATATGAAAAAGGCGGTTGCTGAGTTTAAACGTGGTAAAACATTGTTTAGAGCTGATGCTCAGGGCGGCATACATATAGCAGTTGGTAAAATAGGCCAGCCTATCCCTGAAGTTTTAGAGAATATACGGGTTGTAATGTCTGCTCTTGTATCATTGTTGGGTAAGAGCAAAGAAGCTTTAATTAGACGTGTGTATCTTGCACCTACAATGGGACCTGCTATTAAAATTGATTTAAAATCACTGTAAAAAATTATGGCCTTAAGATGCGATGTTTGCAATAAAAAAACTCAACATGGAGATCAGCATATTCATAGACACTCTGCTTGGAGATACAGAGCTCCTAGGACAAAACGTACTTGGAAGCCGAATTTACGCAAAGTAAAAATTGAGGTTAATGGAAGAAAATTAGAGCTAAAAATGTGTATGGCTTGTTATAGTAAGTACACGGAGACTGGAGTGGATTTTTTGGTTAAGCGTCAGGTAAAAGAAGTTTTAAAAGTGTTAAAGTCTAAAAATTAGGTTTAGGCATTTATTTCCCTTGCATGGTAAAATTAAAATATGTTGGGGCACCTGTTAGATTTAGTAACATACGATATAGGCATAGATTTAGGTACAGCTAATGTTCGTATTGGCATTAAAGGTAAAGGACTTGTGGCTATTGAGCCTTCGGTCGTAGCTATTAATAAAGTAACAAAAGAGGTTTTAGCTGTTGGAAATGATGCTAAAGGTATGCTTGGGCGTACTCCTGCCAATGTTATTGCAGTAAGGCCGTTAAAAGATGGAGTCATCGTCGATTTCGATACAACACTTGCCATGATTAAGTATTTTTTATCTTTGGTCCATCAAAAACGGGAGAATGTTTGGGTTATCCCTAAACCCCGTGTTTTAGTGGGAGTGCCTTCCTCAATTACAGACGTAGAAAAACAAGCTGTAATAGATGCTGCTTTATTTGCTGGTGCACGTGAAGCATATGTTATTGAAGAACCAATGGCGACAGCGATTGGCGTTGGTCTGCCCGTTAATGAGGCTGTTGGTAATATGGTTGTAGATATCGGGGGTGGGACTACAGATATAGCCATTATTTCCTTGGGTGGAATCGTGGTTGATAAAACAATAAATATTGCTGGTGATGAAATGGATGAGCTTATAGTGGAGTATATGAAAGATAAACATTCTTTGCTGATAGGGTACTCTACTGCGGAAAAGGTAAAGATAGATTTAGCAATTGCACATCCAGAAGTTGAGATTAAGGAGCAAGAAATTCACGGTAGAGACTTAATTTCCGGTTTGCCTAAGGCAGTCAGGATCGATAGTATGGAAATTATGGAAGCCATATCTCCGGCATTACGAAAAATAACAGATGCAATTAAAGAGGCGATCGAGGATGCACCTCCAGAGCTTGTATCTGATATATATAGCAAGGGAATTGTTATTGCTGGAGGCGGAAGTCAAATACCGGGTTTAGATCGTTTATGGAGTGAAACTTTGCATGTGCCGGTTAAAATCGCTAAAGACCCTCAATTAAGTGTGTTAAAAGGTACTTTAAAGGCACTTGATCAGATCGAAACAATTAAAAGACTTAAGGAGGTTGAGGATCAAATTATATATTAGTTATGCAGACCATAGAGCTAAAAAAATGGATTAATTATTTGGTTTTTTTGATTTTTACTACCGTGTTGTTTTTTCTAAATCTATTAGGGGTTTTTAGTACGGTATATTCTGTTAATATGCATATGTTGGAGCCAGTGGTGGGTAAAACTAGAAAAGTACTGGTAAAGACAATAGGGAGTGTGCAATCTTTTTGGGCTATGCGTAAGTTAAAACAAGAGAATTTAGAACTAGCTAAGGTCGTGTTAGCCAAGGAGGATAAAATAATTGAATTGGAATCTAGGTTGCAACAATGCAAAGACATATCTGAGCAAGTTAGATGGAGTCAACAGAGGTCAATAAAAAGATTACATCAAGGGATAGTGTTAAATAGATACTATCAGCCAGATGGAATGATATTAGTAGATTTTGGACAATTTGGTTTGGAGAATCAACTAAAAGGTGATATAGTTTTTTATAAACATTTTTTTGTAGGCGAAGTCGTAAATCAACAGAAAAATTTGGTAATTATTAAAACGTTATGGAATTCAAGTATACGAAAAAAGGTTTATTTGCAAAAGGCTAAGGCAGTTGGATTATTGGTTTATGAAAATAATAACTTTAAGGTCCAAGATATTTTGGTTAAGGAAAATGTGAGTGTTGGTGATATTGTTTATTTACCTGGCAATGCGTGTGTGGAAAAACTGGTCATAGGTAAGATTATTAAAAAGAATGCGGCCCTAGGAAATCCTAAGGAGGTCTTGCAGGTTAAGCCAATTATGGACTTTAATGAGCTAAATTATGTATATATGTGTAAATAATGTTTAAACAGTTGGTTTTAGGCATGTTGTTTTTGTGGTTTATAGTAGTAGTTATTGGGTATGTAAATATTTTTTGTGTTGTATTTTTACTCTGTATGTGGCAAAAATGTTTGAGATACGAAAGCTTTTATAAGTGGATTATTGGTGTTTTGTCCCTAGAGTTATTAATGCCAAATTCTTTGGGCTTGTACTCCTCAATACTGTTAATATTATTTCTAATTATTAAGCTTGTTGAGGTTATTTGGAGCGGGGTAAGTATGCAGAAGACATTTTTTGAAACTTTATTGGTTCTGTTAATGTTTGTAATACTAAAACATTTAGGATATCGGCTTTTATACAAAGATTTGCCAGTTTTGCCACATATACGTGGTATTATTGTAAGTGCGTTGCAGATAGTAGTTTTTGCATTAGTGTTTTGGTTGTTTCTGAAATTTCAACAAAAAACTAGAAGTATAAAAATTTAAGCGAAGTCAAAGAATAATGAAGGGGCATGTTCGAATTAAACAGTTAAAGGAGTTGCCAGTGCATAAATCTATGCCTTTGGGCAGGGAGGGGCAAGTTGGTCCAGCACAACGTTATATTGTGTTGAGTATTTTTGTTTGGATATTAATCTTATTTGCATTAATTGTTTTAAATCATGCCAAGTTAGCGATTTTGAAATATGCAGAGTTTAAAAATTTAGCTGCAGATAACACGTTGACAGAACAGGTTATTCCTGCATCTCGTGGACTTATTTTGGATTTTCATCATAAGAAATTAGCTGTAAATGAGCTTTCATACGATCTGTATTTTAGTCCGCGATTAATAACTATAGATGAAGTTGCAAAACTGTTTCCTACGCTTAAATCTCGTTTGCAACAAAGGGTAAAAGAGTTGGGGGAAATTGATAGAACTTATGCCTATAAACGACTTTTGTTACATGGAATTCCTAAGGAGATAGCCTTAAGTATAAAGGCTAGAAAGATAAAGGGGCTTAGCGTATTAGAGACTACTAAGCGTAATTACCCTTACAAGGAGTTAGTAAGTCATATTTTAGGTTACACCTCTAATGTGACAGCTGATGATTTAAAGAAAAAATCAGATTTGTCTCTGGATGATATTATTGGACGTACTGGCTTGGAAGCATATTACGATAAGAAGCTTAGAGGTAAAAAAGGTGTAAGGTTGGTAGAAACCGATAAGTTCGGGCAAATAGTGAGTATATTATCGGCTGCAACTTCTTATAAGCCACCCATAAATGGAGACACTTTACTGTTATACATAAACTTGGATTGGCAAAGATCTCTTTATAAACATTTGGCTAAGGCAGTTGAGAAGTATCATGCTCGTGGTGGGGCAGGAGTTATTTTAGATGTGCATACTGGTGGAGTTATAGCAATGGTATCGTATCCGTCTTTTGATAATAATTTATTTATAGGAGGGATTGACTATAAAACTTATCAAAGGTTAGTGAAGGATAAACGTTATCCATTATTAAATAGAGCGATCGCTGCGCAGGAGCCTGCAGGGTCAACGTTTAAAACAATTGTGGCAGCAGCCGCCCTTGATACTGGGGCTATTTCTGAAAGTACAAGATTTAATGCGACAGGAGTAATTTATTTGTCTGGGCATTTTCCTTTTCAAGATTACCATAAACATGTTTATGGATGGCTTACAGTAAGAGATGCCTTAATGGTTTCAAGTAATATTTTCTTTTGCAAAACTATGTTGAAAATGGGGATAGATAAATTTTTACCATATGCCAAAAATTTTGGAATCGGTAGTCCGACAGGTATAGATTTACCTGGAGAAGCTTCGGGACGGTTACCTTCTCCAGAAAATAAGATTTGGCTTGCAAAACACGGGTATTGGTGGTTAGATCCTATCTGGTACCCAGAGGGTGATGCATGTAATAGTGCAATTGGTCAGGGAATAACCCTCGTTACGCCCATTCAAATGGCAAATGTTGCGGCTACTATTGCTAATTTAGGCACAGTGTTTAAACCGCGGTTAGTTAAGGCTTTTATTTCCCCAGATGGTAGCCAAAAGCCTCTGCCACCAGAAGTTAAGGTAAAGGATTTTGTGAGGCCTAAGAGTTTAAGGGTGGTACAAGAAGGGATGCGCATGTCTGTTTCAGGACCGCGGGCTATTATTAGGGTTTTAAACAATCTACCTGTAGAGGTTGCTGCAAAAACTGGGACTGCTGAGTTTGGTGTAAAGACAAAAGATGGTTATTTGACAACGCATGCATGGGTTATTGGTTTTTGGCCTTATAAAAATCCTAAGTATTCCTTTGTAGTGCTATTAGAAGGTGGGGGGCCAAGTTATAGAGCAGCTGAGGTCATGAGATATGTGCTTTTAGATATTTACAAGAAATAAAATTGAATATTCTTAATAACTATAGTATACTTAGCATTATTGTGTAATTTAAAAGTTTTTTCTTATGGCAGTACCAAAAAGGCGGATTAGTAAGCGCAAGAGCCGGGAAAATATGGCCAAGAAATTAAGAAAGACGAAAAAGATTTTGACAAGCAAGGTAAAGTGTAAAAAGTGTGGGCACTTAAAGATTCCACATATGAGGTGTCCTAATTGTGGAGCTTACTAACAAATATGCTAAAACTTCGAAGAAACTCACGTCTACGTTTAGTTCAAGAATTTTATGCTGGTTTAGAGGGGGATTTTATGCCAGATCTGTCCAGCATTAGGTCGAAATTTTTGCCTAATCAGATAGACAATAATTACTATAATACGGTAAAGGATATTCTAAAAAATAATAAAACAAAAATATTTGAGCTTATATCTCAATATTCCCCTAAGCGTCGTTTCGAGGATATAAACAAGGTAGATTTAGCCATATTGGCAGTTGCAATCGCTGAAGGTTTCCTGGCACGTATTGTGCCTGTTAAAGTTGCAATAAATGAGGCAGTTGAGCTTGCTAAAGTGTATGGAAGCGAAAATAGTTATAGGTTTGTAAATGGTGTTTTAGGTAAGATATTGCGGGATAAATTTCCAGACTTAGTAGAAGATGCAGTTAAAACAGAATAAACATAAGAAACCTAGGGTGGTGTTGTTAAGTAAACCTCGTGATTTTTTAAAAATTCCAATTTCTCCTGAAGAAGCATTTGCCATTAAACAGGTTGAGCGTATTGTTGGATATCAATTCCGAACAAAGGGGATTTTATTAGTTGCTTTAACACATCGTTCGTATATTAATATTTTAAAGAAGCATAAAGGGGTTATTTATTCTAATGAGCGCATAGAATTTTTAGGCGATGCTGTTTTAGAAACTGTTATTTCAGAGTTCTTGTTTAAGAACTATCCTCAGTACCCGGAGGGGGTTTTAACATTAATACGCGCTGCTACAGTAAGGACAGAGACTTTGGCAGATGTTATTAAGGAACTAGAAATCAACAATTTTATTCTGCTTGGTCCAGGTGAAGTTCGTACTGGTGGGCGAGAAAAACCATATATTTTGGCCAATATGTTTGAAGCTATCGTTGGAGCTTTATTTTTAGATTCAGGTATACGTAAAGCTCAAAAATTTATTCTTAGTAATTTAATACCAAGGATAAAAAATATAATCCGTACTCAAAGTTATAAAGATCCTAAAACACACCTGCAAGAAATAACACAGGAATACTTTAAATTAACTCCTATTTATGAGATAATTAATGAAGAAGGTGCTGCCCATGCTAAGCGCTATACAGCTGTGGTAAAATTACAAGACAAGATAATTGGTTCAGGGATTGGACCATCGAAGCAGCGGGCGCAAGAAAATGCTGCACAAAACGCTTTGCAAAAAATAAATAAGATAATAAAACAACAAAATGTTAAGAATTAGATTGATGCGATTTGGAAAGAAACACCAGCCTTTTTTTAGGATAGTTGTAATTCCCTCTCATTGGAAGGCCACAGGGCAGTATATAGAATCTTTAGGATGGTACAATCCTCTTTTAAAGAAAAAACCGAAATATAGAATTAACATGGATAGGTATAATTATTGGGTATCTCAAGGAGCTAAGCCTTCTGATGCTGTTCTTAAGTTAATATTACCGGTAGAGGAGAAAAAGAAGTTATGGCCTGACAAGCCTAAAAAAGCGAAAGGGAAAGAACAGCAACAAAAGGCTGCTAAAAGGGATGAGGCCAAGAAATAAAATATTTAAATTTGTTAATATTTAACAATGAAAGAATTAGTAGAATATATAGTAAAAAATATAGTTAGAAATCCTGATGCTGTAGAGGTCACAGAAGAGCAAGATGGTGATAGGATAAATATTACAATTCATGTAGCAAAAGAAGATATGGGGGCCGTAATAGGGAAAAAAGGTGCTGTAATTAATGCTATTCGCTCTATTGTTAGGGTTAAGGCCATTAAAGATGGCGTTTTTGTTCGTGTAGACATTGCTGAGTAGTGGCGATGCTCCCCCATTTTGGGGGTGTGCGCCTGTAGCTCAACTGGATAGAGCACTAGCTTGCGGAGCTAGCGGTTGGGGGTTCGAGTCCCTCCAGGCGCGTTGTAATATAACAATAAAAACACATGAATTTTGTCTTGTGGGTGGCAGGGATTGTGTCATTTTTAATAGCTATTACTTTTCACGAGTATGCTCATGCTTTTGTTGCAGACAAGCTTGGGGATCAGACCCCGCGTATATATGGGCGGCTGACCTTTAATCCCTTAAGGCATTTGGATTTGTTGGGAATTATAACATTCTTCTTATTTAATATTGGTTGGGCAAAACCAGTCCCTGTTAATGCCGCAAATTTTAAAAATCCTAGAAGGGATATGGCGCTTGTAGCTGTAGCTGGACCTACATCAAATATTCTTTTAGGGATTGTAGGCTTATTGTTAAGAGAGTTAGGGCTACAATTGGGGTTGTCTAGCCTTTGGGCAGTAGCCTTATATGGATTTGTGTTGATAAACGTGCTTTTAGCACTTTTTAATTTGTTTCCAATACCACCTCTTGATGGTTATAAGTTTTTAAAACTGATCCTTCCGGAGCGCTACGATGAATATTTAACTGAATATGAAAGGTATGGGCCAGTGCTAATCGTTTTGTTGTTTTGGGTTTTAGACTTTGGTCGATTTTTGGTCAGTTATACATTAAAGCTTGTTTCGTTATTGCATCTTATTTTTGTAAGACCATTAATATTTTTTATCAAAGGGCAAGAACATTAGTTGTAAAGTAGATTAGATATCATTTATAATTCTGACAAGTGCCGGAGTAGCTCAGTGGTAGAGCAGCGGTTTTGTAAACCGCATGTCATGGGTTCGAATCCCATCTCCGGCTTATGCTGGAATAGCTCAGCTGGCCAGAGCACACCCTTGGTAAGGGTGAGGTCCCGGGTTCGAGTCCCGGTTCCAGCTTGGTTCTAATTTCCTTAGCTTAAAATAGTGTGAGACAAAAGCAAAAAATTAAGGCTATTGCACTGATGTTAGTTAACACTATACTTTGGGGTATAGCTCCACCGATTATTAAAGTGTACATGCGTGGTATACCAGTAGCTGTTTTTTTAGCGTATCGATTCATTTGGGCTACGCTTTTCTTACTTGTTATGATGTTGATATTAAAAAAACGTTTTGACGTAGGCTTTTGGTTTAAACATAAATTTTTGTTAATTATGGCCTTTTTGCAAAATGCAATAGTATTACTTTTTTTATTTGCTGGTCTAGACATAGTTAATTCTGGCTTTGCCGCGGTGTTGGCAGGTACCACACCAATTATGGCGGATATTATAGGAGTTTTGTATTTTAAGGAAAAGGTAGAGAAAAATGAGCTTATTGGTACCCTAATAGCAGTCGTTGCTTTTATTGGGCTTGGTGGATTGTCCTTACATTCAACGGCATCCAGTGGTATATTGGGCGGAGTCCTTATACTCCTTGCAAATTTAATATTTTTGGCCACGAGTTTCGCGGTCAGGTGGGCTAAATTAGAAAGTGCTCATGGCAATATGAAAATACCAAAAGATTTTGTATGGCAATTTAACTTTTATGGTTTTTTAACATCTACAATATTTTTAGCAGGACTAAGTTTATTTGTGGCCCCAAATTATTTTAGTTTTCCCGCTGTTTTAATCCTTTTGTTAAATCCTGGCATTGTGTATTTAGCCTTATTCGCATCGGTTGCGGCATTAATTGCATATGTTAAGGCAGTAGAAGCAATGGAAGTGTCAGAGGCTCTGTACTACACCTATCTGCAGCCTTTATTTGCGATTCCTTTGGCAGCGGTTTGGTTACATGAGCCGTTAAATTGGTTTTTATTCTTTCTTTGGGCATTTTTAGATTTATTTGCATTTTGGGTTAATATAAAGAAAAATTAAATATGCAGAAGAAGATTTTTGTTAGCGACATTTTAGACAATGCTGCCGGCGTAAGTGGTAAAAATGAGCCTTTTATATTAGAAGATATTAGGCAACATATGACTAAGCAAGGAAAGCCTTATTATAGATTGGTATTGCGCGATAAGACTGGAACAATAGTTGCTCAAATATGGCAAGATTATTTCCCCTTTTGCAGTTTGGCTACTTTACAAAAGGGAGATGTGGTGCAAGTAGATTTTGTGTCGGAGAGCTACAATGACCAAAAGACATTAACAATTAGGGCTCTTGCCAAGGCTGAGGAATATAATTTATCTGATTTAGTTGCAAGTACCAATAAGAACATAGACCTGCTATATACTAAGTTGTTAAATTATATAGAAGCTTTTAGCAATAAAGATTTAAAAAAGTTATTAAAAGATATATTTACAGACAAACAAATCGCTGAGGAGTTCAGAACAATGCCTGCTGGCGAACGGGTGCATCACGATTATATTGGGGGGTTATTAGAGCACACTTTAGAAGTTGTAGAAATTGCCTTAGGGATTTTAAAACATTATCCAGAGGCAGATAGAGATATTGTCGTTAGTGGTGCTTTATTGCATGATATTGGCAAAATATATGATTATGAATTTAAAAATTTTAGTTTTAGGCGAAGCAAGAAGGGATATTTAATTGGCCATATTGTATTAGCGGTAGAACTTGTGAATTCTTTTTTGCCAAAGGACTTTGACGAAGAGCTGAAATTACAGCTAATACACATAATATTATCTCATCATCATGAATTAGAATATGGAGCTGTAGTTAGGCCTGCGACTATCGAAGCTGCTATCGTTGCTATGGCAGATTATGCATCTAGCCAAGTCAGACAATTTCAGAAGGCAATTGTTAGTAACAAACCTGACGATTTAGGCTTTGGGGAGTATCATAAAATTTTACGTACAAAAGTGTATTTTCCAAAGGGAATAGAGAAGACTTCAAGTTCTGCAAATGAGCCTAAAAAGGACGCGGCAGTTTCCAGCGATACGTTAAAGATTTTAAAGGATTAACTCTATTTCTAATTGACTTACGGTCTAATTTTAGTATAATTTATAATGTATCGAAAGGTGTTTGCAGTGGTTGGTATACTTGTTATACTTCTGCAAGCGCTTTTATGGCTTAGAATTATACTAGTGTTACTTAATGTACAACGAAATTTTATGTTAATAAGCTTGGTAATGCGAGTTACGGATTTAATGGTTGGCCCTTTTGCTGCTATATTTCACTTTGATTTGTATATTTTAAATTTTAAATTGGATTTAGCCGCACTTTTTGTAGTAATCGCTTTAAGCACAATTTCTTATTTAATACCAAAGTCCAAAAAGGCGTATGATGAATAAACAAAAACCAAAAACAAATTTAAGTTCACGTGTTGGGCTCCCAGTTTGGTGGGAGAATGATATGTTATACGTTGATGAGCGTTTTTTGGCGGTCTATAAAGTAATTAGTAGGTATGTAGAACATCTGAAACTTTATTATTTAAATCCAGTTACTGTATTTCCAAAAATTGTTTATAAAGCTTTTTGGTTAAAGGAGCAAGATAATAAGTTACCATTAGAAAAAATTGGTATCAGAATAAAGTTAGTAGCTTT
>JALVLD010000009.1 GCA_027033525.1 Candidatus Dojkabacteria bacterium | reverse complement strand
TATATAAAGAGTGTGTATTAGAAATCGAGGAGATAAAATCTCTTACTGAAAGGCAAAAGTCATTGGGCATGTCTGAGCTTGAATATTTGCTACTTCTCGCTCTTGAAGAGAAACTTGGCAAAGATGAAGATTTGTTAAAAGAAGTAAGCGGGGTATAGCGAAAATTAGTATTACCAAATTCAGGATTAAGTGCTCCAATAAGTGCCCAAAATTTAGAATAAGGTTTAGCTAAGCTAAGGATTTTGCCAACAATGGCTGTAGTACTACTTTTGCCATGAGTCCCTGCAATTCCAATACTAGGGAATATATTGGTTAAAATGCCTAAGGCTTGTGGGTAATTTATAATTGGCAAATTAAATTTTTTACTAGCAACAAGTTCGGGATTATCTTGTGGGACACCATTACTTGCAACAATAAGGTTTATTTGATTTTTAAGTTGTTTTATATTTTTAGCATTTTGAGGTACAAATACTTGTACACCTAAATTTTCTAGCATGGTAGTAGTTTCTTTTAAAACTATATCGCTTCCAGCTACACAAAAGCCTAGCGCTTTAAAAAGCCCTGCTAATGCAGACATCCCTGCACCTCCTATGCCGATAAAATAAATGCAAGGAGAATCTGGCTGAGTGTTAGTCAAGTGAAAGTTGTTTAATTGTGACATTGCAAAGATTATAACAGAGTCGGGAGTGTTATTTGCTTGCCCTATAGTATTATTTTGTTTCTTGTGGTAAAATGACGTAATGTATCTTATATAACTTTACAAGTATATAAATGAATAAGCGTTTGTATGAAATAACAATAAAAAGATTAGAAAGGGATGCTAAAATGAAACCAGATTCAGCTCCTGTATACTATAAGTGGGGTTATATTTTACATGCTATGGGTAAGTACAAAGAGGCGATAGAAAAGTACAAAAAAGCTGTCAAAATAGACCCTAATTATGCTAAGGCATATTATGAGTGGGGCGATGCTTTAGTTTCTATTGGGAGGTATAAAGAAGCAATTGAAAAGTTTAAGAAAGCTATTGAGCTTGATCCCAAGGCTGCTGGTGCATATGTGGGGTGGGGGGATGCTTTATATGCTATGGGGAAGAACAAAGAGGCAATAGAGATGTATCAAAAAGCTGTCAAAATTAATCCTAAATTTGTATTTGGATATGTTAGATGGGGAAACGCTTTATACGAAGCTGGTAAATACGAAGAGGCAATGAAAAAGTACAAAAAGGCACTTGAGATTATTCCAGAAAATGCGGATACGTACAATTGGGGAATAGTTTTAGCTGCTATGGGAAAGTATAGAGAAGCAATCGAAAAGTTTAAGAAGACGATTGAGCTTAATCCCAAGGCTATAGGTGCATATGTGGAGTGGGGGGATGCTTTATATGCTATGGGTAAAAACAAAGAAGCAATAGAAAAGTATAGAAGGGCAGTTGAAATTAATCCCGAATTTGCACTTGCATATTTTAAATGGGGAAACGCTTTATACGAAGCTGGTAAGTACGAAGAGGCTATAGAAAAGTATAAAAAGGCACTTGAGATCGCCCCTGAAGATGCGAATACATACTATAACTGGGGGGTAGTTTTAGTTGCTATAGGTAAGCATAAGGAAGCAATTGAGAAGTTTAAGAAGGTAATTAAGCTCGATCCTAATTCTGCAGATGCATATTATAAGTGGGGAAACATCTTATATGAAGAAGGTAAGCACAAGGAAGCAATTGAGAAGTATAAAAAAGCTATTGAAATTAATCCAAATTATGTGGATGCATACTTTATGTGGGGGAAAGTTTTGGCTGTTAAAGGTAAGTACGAAGAAGCAATAGATAAATTAAAAAAGGTACTCAAGATCGATCCTAAAGATGCAGACGCATATTATTTATGGGGCTCAATTTTAACCTCCATGGGAAAATATAAAGAAGCGATTGAGAAATATAGGCGGGCACTTGAGCTTAATCCCGTTCATGTAGGTGCATATTATATGTTGGGAGTAGCTTTAGTCGCCATAGGGAAGTATAAAGAAGCAGTTGAGAAGCTTAAGAAGGTACTTGAGCTTGATCCAAGCTATGTGCGTGCATATTATGCGTGGGGGAATGCTTTATACGAAGCTGGTAAGTACGAAGAGGCTATAGAAAAGTACAAAAAGGCAGTTGAGCTAGATCCTGATTATACTGAGGCATATTACAAGTGGGGGAATGCTTTATATAATATTGGTAAATATAAAGAAGCGATAGAGAAATATAGAAAAGCACTTGAGACAAATTCGAGCTATGTGCGTGCATATACTACTTGGGGATTGGCTTTATATGCTATGGGTAAGAATAAAGAAGCAATAGAGAAGTGTAAAAAAGCTATTGAGGTAAATCCGAGGGACGTGCGTGCATATACTACTTGGGGATTGGCTTTAGCCGCTATGGGCAAATATAAAGAAGCAATAGAAAAATATAAAAAGGCACTTAAAATTGATCCTAGTTATGCGGTCGCAGAGGAGGCTTTAAAAAAGGTTTTATCTGAAGTAAAGGAGCATAAGAAAGCAACAAAGAAGGTTGGAAAAAGTTAAACTTAGGTAAAGACTAACCCCGTTTACTACATTGGGGAGTAAGTTTGACTTATACTTTTGATTAATAAGACGTAAGAGTTGCGTAGGAGGCTGTATTATAGAATTATATGTGCTGTAAAAGGTTATTTATCTCAGCTGGTCAGCTGGTTCGTGTAGCTTTATATCCCCCAACCTTGCCCCTTCCCTTTTCTCCCTTTATAATCCTTACAGTGGAGCTTAAAGAGTTTAAAAACAAGATTATTCTTATCCAAGGGCTTGGGTTAAATAGTGGTGGTGTAGGAATGGTTAAGTTTTTTGCTCCGCTTGCAAAAAAATTAATAATAACAGATTTAAGAAATAAACAAGATTTAAAACCAAGTTTAGAAGAGATTGCTCCACTTATTGAAAAATACAATATTGAGCTTGTTTTAGGCGAGCACAGACTTAAGGATTTTGAAAAAGCAGATATTGTTATTAGAAATCCTGCAGTTAAACCGGGAAATAAATATATTGAACATGCCAATAAACATAGTGCCAAAATTTACATGGAGATCAGCTTGTTTTTAAGCTTATTTAAAGGTTTAAGTGTGGGAATTACAGGTACGCGTGGAAAAAGTACAACAACAGCTTTAATTTATGAATTTTTAAGTAGCGATAAAAATCTTTCTTTAAAACATAATTTTTTACTTGCAGGAAATATTGGCAAAAGTGCTATTATTGAGTTAGAACACACAGACTTACAAACTATTGCTGTACTAGAAATTTCCAGTTTTCAAGCTGCAACTATGCGAGAAAATAAACAAAGTGTTAATGTAGCTGTAGTTACAACAATTTATCCAGACCATTTAAATTGGCATCCCAATATGCAAGATTACATACAAAGCAAACGAGCTATTTTAGAGTTTCAAACGCCAAATGATTTTGCAGTATTAAATTTAGACCAGCCAGAAATACGCGAGTTTGTTTTTGCAACCAAAGGAAAAGTATATGGATATACAATGGATTTGCCAAAACTTAAACAAGATTTAGGCACCTCGTGGAATAAGCTAAAAGCCAAGGTCGAAGATATTTTTTATTATAAAGATAAAGATTTTTCATTAATTTTTAGTTTATTTGCAAAAAAATTAATTTATAAATTGCCACAAGATATAAAGCTAAAAGGAGTGCATAACAGACAAAATATTTTAAGTGCAACTGTTGTAGCCAAATTGCCTATATTTAATGTTGAAGAGAGAACACTTACAAAAGTACTTACTACATTCTCAGGTTTACCAGGACGCCAGGAATATATTGCGACAAAACAAAACATAGATTTTTACAATGATACAACAGCTACAATGGACGTGGCAGTCAAAGCAGCTGTAAAACGTTTTTATCAAGAATACAAAAACAATGTAATTTTTATAATGGGAGGAGTAGATAAAGGTATAAATTATGCGTCTTTGTTGAAATTTATGAAAGGAAAAGTAAGTGCAATAGTTTTATTTGAAGGCAGTGCTTCAGAAAAAATAAAAAAAGGAGCACAAGATTTTGGCATTAAAACCTTTGGATTTTATGATTCTATGCAAAAAGCAGTAGAAAAAGCATTTAGCTTAGCAAAACAAATGCAAAAAACAAACAATAATAAATTTGCAGTAGTATTAAGCCCTGCAGCCGCAAGCTTTAATATGTTTTTAAATGAATGGGATAGAGCAAAAAAGTTTGTAGAAGTGGTGAAGGGGTTGTAGGGAGCGGTTCTAAAAACGATGAGGTTAATTATGTAGGGTTTGGTGAATAGTGATATAATATAGGATGGAGAGACAACAGAAAAAGCCTGAATGCTTGGCCTCTAGAACGAATAGGGAACTTTATTATTGGGTTACTAATGATAGGAACTTAGGAGAAACAACTATAAAAGCCCTTGAATCTAGTAAAGCTTACAGAGAACAGTTGCAAAGCGAGAGCAAAAAGCCTGCGTTTTTTAGCATAGGTTATGGTGCTACCATTAGCTTAGCCCCGGAAATAGGCGAGTGCTGTTTGGATATTGTTGTTTTTGATAGTAATCAGCGCGTTTTAGAGCACCATGCAAAATTGGTGGAAGTAATCGGTGTTTCATCAGATGTTAATGAAGTTTATGAACGAATGGCCGGATGGTTATGCGTTTCAGCGCAAAATGTAGAAATTATTTATAGAAATGAAGCCCAAACATTCGGAAGATCTTTACATTGGACTAATAGTGAGCGTTTTAGACTTATTCAGGAAGCATTAAGGCAAATAAGCTATACTTATGTAAGAGGCAATTTTTTAGAGGAGTCGGGACTTAGACGTATTTTAGCCTTAGATAGAATTTCGCCTGTAGTTTTTAATGTAACTAATATGCATTACAATTATTGGTTGCGCAGGCATTCTGGAACAGTCGCTACTTTAGTAGAACAGGTTGCTAGCTTGCCAGAAAAAAGCGTTGTAATATATTCACATAGTGAACAAGTAGGGCAGTTTCCACAAGCTATGTTTGGTAGTCGGGATAAGTATTTAGAGTTTTTAAAAACATTAGCTAGGTGAGTTCGGTCGATCATCTGGCCGGGGAGATAAGGTGGCTATAATAGTAGTTGTCTTATGAGCGTTGGGTAGGCCTAATGCGTAAAGTGAAGTATATAAGAACGAGCTCGATGCAATTTGGAACGCAGTGGTACGTTGCAATTCTGTCAATAACATTAATTGTGTATCAGTGATTTCGGTTTGTACAATTAACTCCCCTGACGGTTCAAGGACCTGTTGGGCCCATGCTATAAGAGTAGGAATGGATAGAGAGAATATAGGGTGTAAACAAACGATTCTATCAATAAAAGGTTGACGGAGGGTATTGGCAATAAAATCTAAATCAAAGGGCAGAAGATGGATGAAATTAGGAGGTAATAGTTCTTGTAGTTGATATAGCGCCTGTCGAATAGGGTTTAGAGTCTCCGGAGCCGTTTGAATATCTCCGCGGTATGCATCTAAAAGTATGCGCATAGCTGTATCTATGCCGTTAGTGTTGGTTAGATGTTCTAGCATTCGTGGAGAAAGCCACTTGCTTTTGGGGTCAATGATAATATACATCTCGGGTTTTGGGGCAGAGTAGGTATCTGCTTGTATAAAATCGTGTAGATCAAGTAGGGGAGCACCGCCGATAACTGCAGTAACACGGGCTATTGGTATCTTTGGCGCGTGAGATCCAAGGGCAATAGTTTTTTGTCCATTGGCTTCTCTTGTCAGTAATAAGCCCCCCCTACTAACGATTTCACCTTTGTGCCATACGTCGCCTATTGTTAAGGCAATTGTTTCTGGGTCGTTGGTATGGTCGTATTCTGGAGTCACGTTCGTATGTTTTATAGTAAGAATACGTCAAAAAGTCAAGTGGAGCAAATTGTGGGTTTATTTTTTAAAAAATCTGCTGTACAGTATTCCTGCTGAAGCAATTACTCCCGAAAAACCTGCAATAACTAGTAGCCAGGGGATGTTGTTGGTGTTTAGAGCAGCTTCCTTTGGTAACTTAACTTCTACGTTTTGTGAAGTACTAGAAGTATCAATCCCGGTTGCTTTAACTTCTATTGTGTTTGTACCTTCGTTAAGCTGCAGTTTATAACTAAACTCGCCATTTTCGTTAGGTTTTATTTGTTTTGCAATTTGGTTGCCATTAAGATAAATATTTACAGTTGCATCTTTATCACTTATTTTGCCAGTTAAAGTATATTCAATTGTATTCGTGCTAGTAGCCGAAGTAATTTTTATTTGCGGTACATACATGTAAGTTGAAAAACCATTAACTTCTATTGTTAAAGTGTGTTTATTGATATC
>JALVLD010000008.1 GCA_027033525.1 Candidatus Dojkabacteria bacterium | reverse complement strand
GTTTAAAACTTTTAGACCCAAAATTTGAAGCACCTGCCGAGGTTAAAACAATTGTAGATAAAGAAATTGCTTTAATTTCAGCTCATAAAGGCTTAGCGCCTTCACCTTATATTGCAGCTTATAATAATCCGCCCGAAGTTAAGCCCAATCCATTTTTAGAGGATTATTCTCAATATGTTCCAAGGGGTCATTACACAAAATCTGAAATATTAAAGCGTTATTTTAAAGCAATGATGTGGTATGGCAGAATGCCATTTAGAGCTAAAAGTAAAGTGGAATCTAAGGCGGCTCTGCTTATGTCTTATGCACTTGCTAAAAATCCAGTAGATTGGGCAGCTGTGTATGATCCAACTGCATATTTAGTTGGCCAAGCCGATGATTTAACATATTATGATTATGATTATCTTGCTAAAAAAGTATATGGCAAACAGTTAAAGGACCTAGATTTAAATACATTAATGGCAGCAGACAAGTTTGCAGATTATTGGAATAAATTACCTTCTTTACGTGAAGCCAAAATAAATTCTATGGTACTTATGGATCCTAAAGTCGAAAAGGCTAGTAAAAAAGAACAAACACAAGGTTTTCGTTTAATGGGGCAACGTTTTGTGCTTGATGCTTATGTATTTCAGCAATTGGTGTATAGAGAGCTTAAGCCAAATAGAGAAGGTAAAAAGCGTATGCTTCCAACAGCTTTAGATGTACCAGCAGCATTTGGTTCAGATTTAGCTTTAAGTACAATTAAAGAAATTGGAGGGAAAGAGTATTTACCTGGTGCAATTTATGGCGGGAGTAATTTCCCTAATTATTTAGAAAAAATGACAGCACTTAGAAAATATATAAACGATATAAAGCCAGAAGAATTTAATACTACAGTTTATGGTGGGTGGTTGTATACAATAAAGGCATTATTATCTCATGCTCCCAAAGATGCACCTAAATTTATGCGCAATAAAGCTTGGGAATACAAAAACTTAAATACATATTTAGGAAGTTTTACAGAACTTAAGCACGATACAATTTTGTATGCAAAACAAGCATATTCCGAATTAGGTGGAGCTGCACCACTAGGCAAGCAAGTAGAATTAGATTGGCATGGCTTTGTAGAACCTCAAGTAGATGTGTACGCTAGGCTTTTAACTATAAGCAAAATGTTAGATGAGGGGTTAAAGGCAAGAGGCTTGTGGAACTATAGAGGTTCTCGTTTAAATTTAGCAAAACATAAGGTAGAAGTGTCTGGTGAAAATAGGCATAAGCAATTAGTATTATTAAACGATTGGCTAGATAAATTAATAAAAATTAGCCAAAAGGAGCTTGCAGGTACGAACTTGGATGATAAAGATTATGAATTTATAAAAACATTCGGAGGTAAGCTAGAACATTTGTGGGCAAGTGTTAATGATTTAGGCGAAAACGAGGATGTTAAATCGTATGTAGATATTAATCCTGCGGCTATAGTTTCAGATGTTGCAACAGATCCAAATGGTAAAGTTTTAGAACTTGCCGAAGGATACCCACAAGAAATTATTGTAGCAGTGTACGATAAAAACCGTCAGCGTATAAAATTAGCTGTAGGTGCAGTTTATTCTTATTATGAGTTCTTGCAACCATTATCAAATAGATTAACAGACGAAGCCTGGCGAGACTTGTTAGCTAAAAATAAAGCTCCAGCACAGCCAAAATGGGTTAATAATTTTGTAGTAAGCGATGGTAGGTTCTGGGTTAAACAAGTGCCTGTAATAAAGGATTCAAGCACTAGTTTGCAAGCTTTTAAAAATGAGTGTGCTAATTATGGCTGGACTTTTAAAGAGCATTATAACGAGTGCCAGCACTTAAACAAGCCAGGCTGTAAGGTGGATGTGCCTGCATGCTTGCCCTATTAAAACAAAAAATTAGGGAGTGTGGGGAAAGGGGGAAAATTGGAGCAGCCTTTATTTTAGCGGGGTTAATTGGTTTATTTTTATATTTTTTATTTACTTTTTTGCAAAAAAATAAAATAGAAAAAAGCCCTATTTACGGATTGTTAAATACTAGAACAGCAAGTATATGCACAATGCTAAAGTACAAAACATGTTACAACATAAATTTAACTAATAAAGATTTCACAATTAAGTATTATT
>JALVLD010000007.1 GCA_027033525.1 Candidatus Dojkabacteria bacterium | reverse complement strand
ATGGTCCATCGTCCTCTTTTAAAAAAGGAAATTAAAAAACTTAATAAGGCATTTAGGCAAAAACGGGAAATTTATTTTGTATTAGAGAATATCCAGTACGCACGCAATGTTGCTTCAGTATTTCGTATAGCCGATGCCCTAGGAGTAAAGGAAATAATTTTAACAGGTATTAGTCATAAGCCGCCATTTGGTAAAGAGCTTCAAAAGGTGTCCCGACGTAAAGAGCGTAGCGTGCATTGGCGCTATTTTAAACATACTGCTAAAGCATTAAATTTTTTGCAAGCTAATAATATAAAAAATATTATTGCAATTGAGCAGACAAATTTCGCTGTACCTTATTACAAATTTAATTATCCAACTAAGTATGCTTTGTTAGTGGGCAACGAGGCCTACGGAGTAGTTAAAAAAACAATTGCTCGTTTAAACCATGCTGTTTTTGTACCTATGTATGGGAAAGGAGCTTCGCTTAATGTGCATGTTAGCTTAGCGATTGTAGGATTCTACAGCGTTATTGGCAGTTTGTAGCCTGGGATTAGCTTTCAGATATTTCATTACCCAATTGTATATACCACACGAATATTGCATTGATTTTGGGGGGCGGTTTATTATGTACTCAGGGACGCCCAAGCATTTTGCATACCTGGTCCAGATGTATTTTCTAATAGTTTTATCACCAACCTTACGCAGTTTGAGCTCCTTTGGAAGTTCTCTGGCCAGCTTTATAAGCCTTGGGCTAAAGATAGGATTAACTAAGGTTTTGTTGGCAAAAATTTTTACAATTAAGCTATCTCTAACGATATCTATTTGGCCGGAAGCAATAGAATCTAACATTAAGTAATTTTGTAAGCGAGTAGGTTGCATAAATGTAGCTCGGAGTGTTCCGGCAAAGAGATCCCCTGCACCATGTCCTGTGAAGATAATTTTGGTCGGTGCATTAAGGGCAATGTGTTTAAAACAAAGACCTATGGCAGCATCCATTGCATTAGGATATGTGCTAAGTCCAGGGTATTTAAATCTAACTTGAGTGGCCATGTTTTTAATCTTTTGGGGAGTGTGTAAAACCAGGATTTGTATTATCCCGTCTATTTCCTTTAAATTTGCTCGAGTCAGCGAGATATAAATTAAAGGGAGGTCAAATTCTTTAGCAAAACGTTTAGCATAAATAATGTCTTTTGACAAAGCGGAGCCAATAGTAATAAGTGTGGGATGCAGTCCGAGTTTTATTAGTTTGATTGCAATAGTTGTGCTATCAATCCCTCCGGAAAATGCAATCGATACTTCTTGTTTTTGGCTTATGTGTTTTAAAATCTCTTTTGTTAATTCTTGATTTATAGTATTGATAATTTTTTTAATGTTCATATGCAACAAGCACAAGATCAAAACTATGCGTTTGTGGATCTGGGGTGATATTTATTGAATGTTGTTGTTGTGTAAATTTTGTATTACCGAGATGATTAACAATAGAAACATTACTAGTCGATACATTGCTAATTAATTTATCTAAGGAGACAATAAGGTTTTTCTTAGCTCGGCCGTAAAGATGTAGAATTATAGGTTGCTTAGGACTTATAATGTGGAGTCGTCCCCATGGGTAAATTAATGTACGTCCGTGTTTCAAATAGATTTTATTTGAGCGGGATTCTTTAAGCCTACTTACTAAATCACGAACTTTTTGCCCTTCGCCATATTTAACGAGAGTTATTACATCTTCTGTGACTATAGCCATAAGGTTATCTACGCCTACGGTTGCAAGCAATTGTTTAGGATTGTTATTTAGTAATAGGGAATGTTTGGTTTCTGTTGCTACGATGTTGCCTCTTATAGCGTTGCTAGAGTTATCTTTTTCGAGGTTATCGTAAACAGATTCTAAAGAGCCAATGTCAGACCATACTATGTTTGTTGGTACGACTGCTGCTTTCTTTGTATATTCCATAACAGCGTAGTCAATCGAGATGTCAGGCATTTTTGAGAAGTTTTTATAAAGTTGTTCGTAGTTATATTTAGCAAAAAGAGAGTATATTTCAGGTGCATATTTTTTGAATTCTTCCACTATAGTTTGTATGGTAAAAGCAAACATTCCACTGTTCCAAAAATAATTTCCAGACTTTATATATTTCTGTGCAAGCTTTAACTCAGGTTTTTCTTTAAAGCTATTTACTTTATATGCAAAATTTTTTATTGGCACACCGGCCTCTATATAACCATAGCCTGTATGCGGTTTTGAAGGAATTATTCCAAATGTAACTATATAACCTTGTTTTGCAAGCTGTTTCGCCCTTTTTAATGCTGTAAGAAAGCGTTTTTTACCAAAAATCATATGATCAGAAGGGCTGATAAACATAACAGTATCTGCGGGAGCTTTTTCCGTATCTAGCAGATATTTTGCAGCGAGAGCTATAGCACTCGCTGTGTTGCGTTTTGCGGGTTCATGTAGTACTGTGGGATGAATGCGTAAGGGAGTAAGGTGCTGTTTTATTAAAGCCGTATATTTTTTGTTTGAAAGAATAAGAATATCCTTTGCGCTTACTGCAAGCTTTGCTCTTAAAATACTTTGTTGAAATAAGGAATTAGTATTGAAAAGTTGTAAAAATTGTTTAGGGAATTCTTCCCTAGAGAGTGGAAACAGTCTCGTTCCGCTTCCTCCTGCAAGGATAACTATCTTCATGACAAGAATGGTTATAGATTAAATATTCATTAAAATTATGCCAGCAAAAATTAGTATTCCTCCCAAAATTGTTTTAAGACCTACGGGTTCGTGGAGAAAGAAAAATGCTAGCAGCGGGATAAGCAAAATACTACTTTTATCTAGGGCGGCAAGGGCAGAGGTTCTAGTTGTGAGTTTTAAACCTATAAAATAAAAGATCCAAGATAGTGCTCCTGCAAGTGCTGCAAAGATAATCACTATTAGTTGTATTTTAGAGAGCTTTGAGAATGCCTGGGCATCGATTTTGTTGGTTATTATTGTTGCAAGTAGTAGTACTATTGTCATAAATATCGCCCGTAAGGTGTTTAAAAAAAGTGGGTCGATTGATTTTAAAGCAATTTTGCCAATAACTGTAACTAGTGCAGCAAAAAAAGCAGATAGCAAACCGAACAATATCCACATATTTGATTATACATAAATTTTAATGTATATTGGAGTTGAAATACTAATGTTTTATGCTATAATCCGTTATGCAGATTTTATCGGATATACTGCAAAAAGAGCACGTCCTTATTACCGTGAGGGCTGAGGCTACTAGTTTTGAGATACTACGGGCAATTTTGCTATATAAAGAACTACAGGCAAAGGCGTTAAAGCCATTATTTCATGTGTATGGTACTCCAACCTCTTTCTTTGAAACAGCTATAAAAGCTGAAGGTATTCAAGTGCAACGTAAATTAGTTAAGGACACACCATTTGTTATTGAGATTAAAAAAGGCTCGAGCAGAATAAAAAGCGTAAAGGTAGATAAAGTAGGGGATAAGCTAAAGTTATTCTTAATCCCCAGTAAGGGGATATTGCCTAAAGATCTTGTAGATGTTGTGGGGGTAAATCTTCCATATTCGCATATTATAGGCTTTGGTTTTCCTAATTATTTAGATGATCTTTTCGCTGGGGTCAGTTATAGTAAAATTTCAGCAATAAGGGAGTACGGGCGTCAAGAATTTGTAACGGTGTCTTTGGACGATTTCGGAGACATTATTGCGAAAGCCCAGCAAATGAATTTAAGCGATTATGTTAAGAAATTGTTAAATTTAGACATATACAATGCTTTTATTGAATTCTTTTTGACCGGAGAGGGGACCGTCGATTTACTTAAAGTGCGAGAAGCGTTGGTAGATGATGTATTAAGTTGGGGGCGTAAAGATTATGTGCGGGCTCTAGCAAACTGGCAGCGGCAAGGAGATTTTATAATAGGCACTGTGCGTGTTGAGGAGTCAAATTTTGTACCGTCTATGCCAATGTGGGCCGATTTTGTATTTTTGGCGGAAACAGCCATACAGTATCCAGTTGTTACTTTGGTGCAGTTAGGCAAATATCTATACACGCGTATTGTTAGTCCTGTGGCTTTACCAACGCAATTGCAAGAGTTAGGTTTTTGGGTTAAGGCTCATATTGCGGAGTCAATTGTCATTGCAAGTCAGATAGAAGAATGGAAAAATAAAATTATTGCACTGTTACAGTCTGCTGGTATAAAAGCTACACAAATTACAGGTAATACACAAGCGCCTGCTACTATTCTTAATACGCAGGAAACAGCTTATGATGCTTTAAAAAAGTTTAAAGAGAATAGCAAAGAGCCAGAAAAGGTCAGCGGTAGCACAGTATGGTCTAGCAAGCAAGCAGAAGTAGATAATTCGTCTGCATTTAGACAGGAGCAAAAGCATGAGAGTAGTGAGGCCAAGCATGTTGAATCTGTGGTGGTGCAGGTGCAACCAGAATCTAGTGTTCGGCAATCAGCAGTGGGCGCACAGGATAATTCGGTTGATCAGGTCCAGACAGTAGATACGCCTAAGCAGGAGGCAGAGCAGCCTAAGTCAGAAGTTAATGTGCAAGTATCGGATGAACCTTTAGATTTAGGCGATTTGGTTTCAAAGTTAGCGGCTTCAAATGAAGGAGAAGATTCTAGCGGTAAAAAGGAGAATAAGGAGGGGAGTGGAGTTAGTAGAGCTCAACAAAATGACGCTGATGCCAATGATAACGGGCCAGTTTTAAATAGTGACAAGGCTAGCGGCGAAGCTGAGCTCCAAAATAATACGGATGAAGAGCTAGAAAGATTAGCAGATAAAATAAAGAAAACTTTAGACTTGTAGCATCATAGATTATAGGATATAATACCTAACACGCCTGAAAAGTATCCTAAAACTCTTGCTAAGAAATTAAAAGGGTGCTACAGTATTATTAGGCTGGACTTAGGAATACAAAATTAAATAAAATAAATAGGTTAAATCGGATGGCTTTGTCCTCGGCCAAAAAACAAAAAATCATAGAGGAGTTTGCAACGCATCCTGGAGATACAGGTTCTCCTGAGGTGCAAATTGCCTTGCTAACATTTCGTATTAATGCTCTGGCAGAGCATTTTAAAGCTCATCCGCATGATTTTGCATCGAAGCGGGGATTTATCAAGCTTGTTAGTAGGCGAAAAAAACTCCTTACCTATCTAAAGTCTTTAGATGAGCAGCGTTATAAAAAGCTCATCGCCAAGCTTGGATTGCGTAAATAGTTAATTCGGCAGTTAGGTTACGAAATTTTTGTGTTTTGTTTTATGTTTGTATATAATCTCAGCAATAATTTAGTTCGTATTTAAATAATGGATAATAAATATTCCTTTGATTTAAATGGTCATACAGTTACATGGTATAATCGCAAGTTTACATCACTTTCGGATGCTTCTATTTTTGCATCGTGGGGTGAGACTGCTGTTAATGTTTCTATTTTGCGTGGTGAAGGTGAGCCTACTGCAGAGTTTTTCCCTTTACAAGTAGAGTACTTGGAACGGCTTTATGCAGTGGGGAAAATAGCAGCTAGCCCTTATGTTAAACGTGAAGGACATCCTGCAGACAGTGCGATACTTAAGGCTAGAATAATAGATCGTGCTGTGCGTCCTCGTTTCCCGAAAGGTTTAGTAGATACTGTTCAAGTTTTTGTTAATGTTTTATCGTATAGCCAGGAGTTTGATCCTCTTGTTTTAGCTTTTAACACTACGGTTGCTGCTCTTATGGCTTCTAGTATTAAATTTAATGGCCCTCTTGCAGGTATGCGTTTATCAATGGATGCTAACGGAGAGTTGTATGTAAATAATAAAGATTTGCCATTATGGAATAATGACGGCGAGAATGTTATGCAGCAAGAAAAGATGAATTTGTTTTTGGCCGTAGAGCCCGAAGGGATTGTGATGTTTGATGCTGTTATGAATGAAGTTCCCGAAGAGGTAGTAAAGCAAGCTATGCGGAAAGCTATGAGCGAGGCTAAACCATGGTTTGATGCACAAAAAGAATTTGCTAAAAAATTTGGTGAGCAAAAGCAGGAAGGTGTTGTAATTTCTCTGCCTGAAGATATAGTTGCTGCAATAGATTCTCAATATGGTAAACAGATAAAAGCTGCTTTATCAAATCCAGCTAAAGAAGAGCGTGTGCGAGAAATAGAACAAATAGAAGAGCGGATAAATTCCGAATTTGCTCTAAAATATATAGAAGAAAATAAATTGGAAGAGGACAAGGAAGCTGAATTCAAGGTTCAGTTGCGTAAAGCTATTGAATATCTTTTTAAGAAATATGTTAGAGAAAGTGTTCTTAAGCATAATATGCGTATTGATGGCAGAGATTTTGATCAGGTGCGTGACTTGTATGTTGAGGTTGGCTTGTTGCCACGTACCCATGGTAGTGGAAGTTTTAAACGTGGAGATACACATGTTTTAACTATTGCGACTTTAGCTTCTTTGCAAAAACAACTACAAATAGAAGAAATGACAGGTGACCAAGAGCGGCGATATATTCATGAATACTATTCGCCCCCGTATGCTTTTGGGCATCCAGGTAGAATAAGGTATTATCCGGGTCGTAGGGAGGTTGGTCATGGGGCTTTAGCTGAAAAGGCTTTGTTACCAGTTTTACCGACTAAGGATGAATTTCCATATACCATCCGATTAGTAAGTGAGGTTATGGCTTCAGCCGGCTCTACTTCAATGGCATCTGTATGTGGAAGCACTCTGGCCTTAATGGACGCAGGAGTTCCAATTAAAAGACCTGTTGCTGGCATAAGTATAGGAGTTATTATGAATGATAATGGAACTTACAAGCTTTTAACAGATATTCAAGAGCTAGAGGATTTTTATGGAGAAATGGATTTTAAGGTGGCAGGTACACGCAATGGTATTACTGCTATTCAGATGGATCAAAAGAGAGGGGTTTTGCCCATAGAGGTATTTGATGAAGCTTTAGAAAAGGCTAAGGCAGCAAGACTTTTTATCTTAGATAAAATGGCTGAGGTAATAAGCAAGCCAAGAGAGGAGTTATCTAAATATGCACCTGCAATAGAGACTATTCAAATAGATCCTGACGAAATTGGGAAATTAATTGGACCTGGTGGGAAAGTTATTAAGGATATAATTAAAGAATCTGGGGCTGAAATCCACATAGAAGAAGATGGACAAGTGCAAATATCTGCAGTAAACAAAGCAAGTATGGATAAAGCTAAAGAATTGATACGTGAAGCATTAGACCTAGATAATAAACTTTCTGCACCTCAAAAACAATATAAGGTTGGTGAGGTATATGAGGTTGAAGTAGTAGATTTAAAGCCATTCGGTGCAATAGTTAAAATATTGGACGGTTCGGATACTACCGGCTTAGTGCATATCTCTGAAATTGCAGACACGTATATTAAAGATATTAATACGGTGCTAAAAGTAGGCCAGAAGGTGAAAGCCAAAATCATTGAGATAGATAAGAGAGGTAGGTTACGTTTATCTATTAAGCAGGTGTAGTTAGTACTTGTCTTAAGCTTAGAAATAGTGCACAATAGAATATGGAATTAAGTGGGTTTGTAGATATTAAAGATCTTTTTACGCGTTTGGAGAACTCTTCTGTTCCTAAAGATTTAAAGGCAGAAGCATATAAAATGTTAATTCGTTTATATAACTCAGCTAAGCGAGGCGGTTATTCAAGCGAATTCGAGTTAATATCCAAATATATAGATTGGATTATTCGCATCCCATGGGGTAAGTATAGTCAGGATAGAATAGATGTTGACGTAGTAAGAGAAGAATTAAATCGCACACATTATGGATTAAACAAGGTAAAAGAAAAAATCTTGTCATATATTGCAATGATTAAATTAAGGATGATGCAACAGCAGGCTAGAGGTGAAAAGGTTGTTGTTGGCAGAATGCCGGTTTTATGTTTTGTGGGTTTGCAGGGCTTAGGGAAAACAACTATTGCCATGTCTATTGCCAGAGCCATGGGGCGTAAATTTCAGAAGATTTCGATGGCGGCGTTTGGAGACATTTTACAGTTAAGAGGTAAGCCTAAAACCTACCCTGATGCTGAACCTGGTGTTATTGTAAAGGCTCTTGTTAGAGCAGGTACCATGAATCCAGTCATTTTGTTGGACGAAATCGATAAAGCTAGTGGAATTAAATCCTTACGGATGGATATATATGCAGCGCTACTTGAAATCCTTGATCCCACGCAAAATAATTCATTCGTGGATAGGTACATAGACTATCCTATTGATTTATCTAAAGTATTTTTTATAACAACGGCTAATACTTTAGGGACAATAACAACAGCTTTATTGGATAGATTGGAAGTGATTCGCTTCACAAGTTATACGGATGAAGAAAAGATCAAAATTGGTAAAGAATATTTATTACCTAAGGTGTTAAAATCTAGTGGGCTTAAACCTGATAATTTAATTATTACAGACAAGGCTTGGCCACTTATTGTACGGCCTATGGGGTTTGATGCTGGAATACGTCAATTAGAGCGTACTTTAGCTAGTATCGCACGTCGTGTAGCTTACGAAATGTTGGTGAATAAAGTAAAGCAGGTTAAAATTACTCCGGAAAATGTTAAGAAGTATTTACCGGAGGATTTAGGAGTCTTAAGTTAGTAATTTTATTTATGAATGTCTCTAAGGATAAAATAAAGGTCATTACTTTATCTGGGGTAAATACAATAGGTAGGAATGCCTATGTAATCGAGAAGAATAACAGACTATTAGTAGTAGACTATGGTTTAGGGTTTCCAGATGTCGGGGTGTTTGGAGTGCAAGGTATTTTGCCTGATGTTAATTGGTTAATAAAAAATAAGAAGCGTATTGAAGGGATCGTCGTAACACATGCCCATATGGATCATGTGGGTGGGATCCCTTACGTGTTAGATTTATTGGGTTATCCTCCAATTTATGGTAGTAGGTTTGCAATTGAGTTTATTAAAGAAAAACTAAAAGAATTTAAAAAGCATAAAGAAGCATCCTTCCATAGTGTGGTTTCGGGTGATAATGTAAAGATTGGGAGGGAGTTCTCTGTGCATTTTGCTCATGTTACGCACAGTATTCCTCAGTGTTTTGCTGTGGCAGTAGACACTTCGTATGGTAAAGTGGTTTATACTGGAGACTTCAAATTTGATTCAACCCCAATCAACGATAGGCCTACAGATACAGACGTTCTTGAAAAGTGGCGCGATGCAGGGATCCTAGCAGCTTTGTTGGATTCGACCAATGTTTATGAACAAGGCCATTCAAAGTCAGAGACAAGTATAGTAGGTGTGTTAGAAGAAATAATTGCAGGGGCATCGGGGCGGGTTATTATTGGTATGTTTTCTTCTTTGGTTTCTAGACTGGTTGGAATCTTAGAAATAGCTAAAAGATTGGATAAAAAGGTGGCTTTCACTGGGCGAAGTTTAGAATCAAATGTGAAGATAGCTATGCGTATAGGATATTTAACATTACCCAGGAATTTGGTAATCCCTATAAAAGACGTGGATAAGTATCCTGATAACCAAGTTATAATTTTGTCTACCGGCAGTCAAGGAGAGCAGATGGCTTCTCTTACTAGGATGGCGAGGAACAAGCATGCATACGTTAAATTAAAAAAGACGGATACCATTATCTTATCTTCTTCTGTGATTCCTACCAATGTTGTACCAGTGCAAGATTTAATGGATAAGCTTTCAAGAACAGGTGCGACTGTGGTTAATAGTAAGCTTATGGATGTGCATGTTAGTGGACATGCTTATCAGGAAGAATTAAAACAAATGGCATTACTTTTAGACGCGAAATACTACATTCCTGTCCACGGATACACTTCTTTTTTATTCCAGCATAGATTGTTATTAATGGAGGCAGGAATAGATGCTAGGCGTATTTTAATTCCATCTGAGGGTGGGATTTTTAAATTCAGTAGTGTAGGGGTAGAGGCAGAGAAGAAAATAAAAACAAAGCCTGTAATTATTTATCAGGGAGATTTGTTACCTGCTGGAGATGGTCTTATTCGTGATCGGGAGATTATGGCATCTGGCGGACACATTGTAGTCTTTATTACTAGACTCGTACCATCTAATTTTCAAGTTATTTTAAAAGGAGTGGTTCCTTTGGTTAAGTTAGATAGTGTTAAGCAAGAAATTAGGGGGCTAATTTCTCACGTTTTAAGTTCCGAGCACAATTTGGCTAGTGCTAAAAAGCGTATATATGCTGTCGTGGGTAGGTGGGCTCGTAAGAATCTTGTGTCTCCACCGTTAATTTCTGTCGAAAACAGCAAGTCTTTTAGCAAAGGGGGACGCAAAACTAAGCATTGAGCAAAATTTACAAAATAAGGTATACTTGAATATGTTGTTTAATATTCTTCAGAAGTCAGCCAAACATTTAAAGAAAGATAAGCCAGAAGAAAAATATTATTTGGCTTTGGATATAGGGACAGAGGCTCTTAAGGCTTTGGTTTTTTCTACAACTAATTTAGGCGTTGATATATGGGCAAGTTATCATTTAAAGCAACAGGTAAAAGCAATGCGTAGTGGAGTTGTGCTAGATAAGCAATTAATCATCCAAAACATTCGCATGGTGCTATACAAAATAAAGGAAGAGTATAATTTGGAGCATGAATTTTCTACAGCTGTGCTAGGGATGGCCGGAGAATTGGTCAATGGTATATCTATTACTGTCGATTATGACAGGCACGATAAAAAAGATGAAGCAATTACACAGGAGGAGGCAGAATTTATTCGAAATGAGGTTTTTTCGCAAATAGAACGAGAAGGCCGTGCTGAAATGGCAGCAAGAATGCATAGCACACCTGGACTAATTGAAATTTTACATTTGTCTATTACTGGCATAGAGCTTGATGGAAGGAGAGAGGAAACATTAGTTGGAGCCAAAGGGCGTAATGTAAGGTTGTATATTTATGCTTCATTTGCCCCTAAAAAATATGTAGATGTTTTATACGAGGTGTTAGACCGTGTTAATTTAAAGGTTGGGGCAATTGTGGTACAACCATTTGCTATAGTAAGTGCGTATGCTGGGAGCAAATCTAAAAATTTTTCTGGATTATTTGTTGATATTGGTGGAGGTACAACAGATGTAGCTTTGGTTGAGAATGGGAGTAGAATCCAAACACAGATGTTTGCCTTTGGTGGACGTGCTTTTTCTAATCGTATTGCTAAAGAATTCCATTTGCCATTTAATTTGGCCGAGGAGCGAAAATTAAAATACTCAGCAGGGGAGTTACCCTTAGAGGTTAAGGATCAATTACGTCAGGTCATTATTCCAGATGCCCGTTTGTGGGTAGATGCTTTGCGAATTGCACTAGAAGAGTTAGACCCTTTAGATACCTTTCCTCCTGCATTTTATTTATGCGGAGGTGGTGCACTTTTGCCGGATATCAAAGAAATAATGCTAACGTATGCTTGGACTAAACACTTACCTTTTGCAAAACAACCTAAAGTAGAGCTAGTGACTCCAGATAGCCTTGATAAGGTTTACGATAAAACGGGGTTACTGGTGAATCCATATGATGTAACACCTGCTTCTTTGGCTAGATTTTATTGGGACACGCTTCGGCATCCGTTTATACATAAGGTTAATTCTCGGCCCAGTGCCGAATAAAATGATAAAATAACCTATGATAGCAAAGGAAATCAAGATCGCTCCAGATGATAGCCTTAATGTTATTTTATCGTATATAAAAGAAGCAAAGGAGAAGCGTTTAATAATAAAATTGCCCCGTAATAACGATTTAGCTACCAGTCTTATAGGGCTAAAAACTTTGTATAAAAAGGTTTTGGAGACAGGTAAACTAGTAGTGCTTTTGGTAGATAATAAGACTACGCTCCAACTTGCCCAAAAGGCCGGCTTTGCTGCAGTCTCAGCCACGGAAGATTTGACACCTGCCTTATGGTCTAAGATAAAAAAAACTGTAGAGCAATATAAAATTTCCCAAATTAAACCTGCTGCTTTACAAACAGGTCCTAAGGAACCGCCTAAAGTAGTTTTAGGAAAGACAGTTAACAAGGCTGTTAATTCTCATAGTATTAGTAAAGTGCCTAGAGGGAGACTTATAGGTACAGATGTTAAAGCATTATTAAAAGCAAACAATGCTGTAGCTGACCCAGTAGCGCCTCGACAAATCACCAAGCATGTGGATGATTTTAAAAGGTATAAAAAGGACAAAAGGAAGAGTTTGTTAATAGGATTTTTAAAATTGACAGGAATTATAGTAGGCACATTATTGTTTTTAGGAGGGATTTCAGCATATTTGTATTATAAGTATGTGCCTAGGGTTTACATAACTTTGAATTTGAAACAAGACACAGTAAAGCTTAATACAAAGGTTGTTGCAACTTTAGCTACGACGGGTTTTGATATGAATAAAAGGGAGATTCCGCTTATTGAGGAAAAGGTAGTTAAATCAGGCTCAACTACAATTAAGGCTACTGAGCAAAAAGTAGATGGTTCATATGCACAAGGGCAAATTCAGGTAAATAACAATTCCTCTATGGAAATAACCGTGCCTAAAGACACTGAGTTCGTTAGCGATAACGGTTTAAAATACAAGTCCGTTGCAGATGTAACAGTTGCTGCTGGTAGCAGTGCGTTAGTTACTGTACAAGCAGAGGATTATGGGAAAGAATATAATATAGAAGCTGGGCATACCTTTTCTTTGAATCCTCCTATTGCCCAAGTAACGGCTGCAAACGTATCTGCGTTTTCGGGGGGAGATAAAAAAACTTATATTGTTTTAGGCAAGAAGGATGTTGAGAAGGGGGTGGAAGATTTAAAAAAAGCTCTGGTAGAAGAAGCATTAACAGAACTTGAAACAATGGATAAAGATAAAGGATATAAATTTATTAAAGATTCTCTAAAAAGTAAGTTGGTTGATGACTATAAGGTAGATCCTGCCATAGGTACTAAAACAAGTGATGCGTACTTAGAGGTGAAGATCGAATGCTCGGGCTTGTATTATCATCAGGATTCTTTGGAGGAATTAGTTAAGGAGTTGTTATTAAAAGGTTACAGAGAGAAATTAAAATTAGGGGCAGATGCTCTTTTACAGGTAAATAATTTAACCGTCAATGTAAAGAAGGTTTCAATAGCCAAGGATCGGAAGAGTGTTGAGATTGAGGTGGATGCGAGTGGTTCTATTGTTACGAAAGTTGATACAGCTTTGCTAAAGCAAAATATTGTGGGAAAAAGCTGGGAGCAGATGGAGGCTTATCTTAAAGGATTGCCCTATTTGGCTACTACTCCTGTTATTAGATTTGAGCCTCCATGGATGCCGCAGAGTTGGAGATATGTTCCTAAGGAACCTAACAGAATTAGTATAATAGTACAAAGTAAATAATTTAACTTGGCGTAAAATGGATCCATACATAATCCTTATAAAACTTCTTTTAATTACAGTCCTGTTATTACTTATCATAATTCTAGCGTATATTATCCGCTTGCTTGGGTATGTTCGTAGAAAACTAAAGGCAATTCTGAAGGTTGTTACATATATTAGTGATATTATTGAGCCTATTGACCAGCTAATAAAGCAACCACAAATGCAATTATTAATAAACATTTTAGCATTGGTTTATTCTTTAAAGAAAAAACCTAAAGATTAGTTTAGTAAGGTTGTATGATATAATTCAGTACGCCAAGGTAGCTCAGCTGGTAGAGCACAGCTCTGAAAAAGCTGGGGTCGCCGGTTCGAGTCCGGCCCTTGGCATTTTGATATGCGCAGACAAAATCTTGGCCGTCTTGCAAAGAAACTTGCTTTGCTGGCTAGTGGTATTTTTATTATCTATTTTTTATTGCAAATAAAAATTCAAACAATTAAAGTAAATGTAGCTAGAGACACTTATCACCTGTTTGACGAATCTGCATTTAATAGGTGCATTTCGACTTTAAAGGGGAAAAATTTTTGGCGAACCAGACTACAGGATATAAGAACACAAGCAATTAAGTGTTCTAAATGGATAGAAGATGTATCTGTAGATAAAAAATTTCCAGGTATTATAAATTTGTATTTGAATATCTATAAGCCAGGATTGCGAATTAAGGCGGATAAGAAATGTTTTTTAATATCGCGTAGTTTAATTTTGCGTGTCGTAGAATGTAAAAAGTTGGGCGATTTTTCCAGCCTGCCTGTTTTAAGTAGTAAGCACCCTTTAGATGGCTCCTATGATTTATTAGAGCAGTTATTAGAATTTAACAAATATTGCAAAGCATATTTAAAGATTCAACCTAATTATAGGTTGGAGGAGTACGCTGGACGTTTAGTGCTTGTTGCTAAGTTTGAAAACTATAGCGTAATTTTAAACCCCATAAATTCTGGGAGTCGAAACTTTACTCGATTCTATCATACTATACAAGGTTTGAAGCAATCACATATAAAGTATAAGTTAATAGTATTGTTGTTTGACAGAGTAGTTATAAAATGATACATTTAATTAAGCATAAACTGAATAATATATGTTCTCATGGCATCTTATAAAATCATTAGTGCGTTAGATTTAGGGACCTCGAAAACAACCGCGGTGATCTCCGTTATTGAGGAAGGAGCAACACCGAGAGTCATTGGAACAGCGACTGTTCCCAGCAAGGGGATTAAAAAGGGTGTTATTATCAATATTGAAGAGGCAGTAAGTAGTATAGCTCAAGCACTTAGTGGGGCCGAACGAATGGCAGATGAAACAATAAATGAGGTAATAGTCTCAGTTAGTGGAAGTGCAATTGTAAGTAAAAATAATAAGGGGACAATTGCTATTACAGGTGAGGAAATAGTGGAAGATGATGTAATGCGGGCGATTGAGTCTGCCAAGACTATTATGTTACCGCAAGGTTATGATTTTTTGCATATAATCCCACGGGAGTACACAGTCGACTCACAACCAGGAATAAAATACCCTATTGGCATGAGTGGAGCACGTTTAGAAGTGGAGTGCCATTTTATTTTAGTACCAATTAGTCAGTTTAAGAATATTTCAAAATGTATTCAAAAAATTGGTTTGCGGCCTCAATCAGCTATCTTTGCTGGTTGGGCTGATACTCATTCTGTACTTACTGATACAGAACAAGAATTAGGAGTAACTTTGCTAGATATTGGAGCGGGGACAACAGATATTGTTATATTCCAAGAGGGTGGTATTGTGTATTCAGGAGTTGTGCCTGTTGGCGGGGCTAACATTACAGGGGATATTGCAGCTGGTTTACATTTAGGGTCGTTAGAAGATGCAGAAAAAATAAAGATGCATTATAAGGAGATATTAGAAGCACCGGCTAAGTCCAAGACAGGGAGTCGTCGTGGTAAAGAGAAGTCTGAATCTCAAGAAGGAGAGGATGATATCGTGGATATCTCATTTTTAAACATAGAGAATTTAAAGGAAGTTTCTAAAAGTTTTTTATCTAAAATTATAGAATCTAGAGTAGAAGAAATTTTGGATTTAGTAAAAAAAGAAGCACACCAAGCAGGTGTTAGTGTAAATACGCCGGCAGGTATTGTTGTGACTGGAGGGAGTGCAAAACTACATAATATTAAAAGTATGATTAAAAATTATTTAGGGGTTCCTGCTCGTATAGGCTTGCCTACAGGGTTATCTGGTATGGTAGAAGAACTGCAGGGTCCAGAATATGCAACTATTTATGGGATGGTTAAATATGGTGCAAGTGGAGCCTGGTCTTCAGATTTAACATCTTCTGTTTCAGACAATAATCGCGAGGGGGGTATTATAGGTAAAATTTCTAGTTTTTTAAAATCACTTATACCTTAAAATGTTAGTTCAGCCAACTTTAAATGTAGCCGCCAAAATTAAAGTAGTAGGAGTAGGGGGCGGTGGATGTAATGCAATTAATACTATGATAAGCAACTACAATATAGAGGGGGTTGAGTTTATTGCCGTCAACACGGATATCCAGGCGTTAAATAGTTCGCTTGCACCTACAAAGGTGCAAATAGGTTCGCAACTTACTGGTGGTTTAGGAGCCGGTGGAAATCCTGAAGTCGGTAAGCAAGCAGCAGAGGAAAGTGCAGAAGAATTGCAAAATGCTTTAAAAGATGCAGATATGGTATTTATCACTGGTGGCATGGGAGGTGGTACAGGGACAGGGGCAATTCCTGTTATTAGTGAAATTGCTAAAAACGCTGGAGCTTTAACTGTGGCTATTGTCACAAAACCATTTGAGTTTGAAATGAAGAGACGTATGGAGCTTGCATTAGAAGGTATTTCTAAGTTGCGAAATGCCGCAGATACTATGATTGTTATTCCGAATCAAAAACTTTTAGAGATTATTGACAAAAATGTGACCTTTAAAGAAGCAATGCAAAAAGTAGATGAGGTGCTAGCCAATGCTGTGCTAAGTATCTCTAGTTTAATAACACAAACAGGCTTCATAAATCTTGATTTTGCAGATGTAAAGTCTGTATTAAAGGATGCAGGAACAGCCATGATGGGCATTGGTAAAGCAACCGGAGATAATAGGGCAGTCCAGGCCGCTCAGCAAGCAATAACAAGCCCGTTATTAGAGATGTCTATTCACGGAGCCAAAGGGGTTTTGTTTAATATACGGGGAGGCGAAGATTTAACAATGAATGAGATTAACGAGGCAGCTACGCTAATAACGGATATGTTAGATCCAGATGCTAATGTTAAGTTCGGTGCTTTACTTGATGAAAATATTCAAGACGGAAGTATTCAAATAACTGTTTTGGCTGCAGGTTTTCCGCATCAACCTGCGACTGGAGCCATTTCTGCCAGAGAAGAATCTACTAGTTCGTTGGCCACGCATGTACAAGAAAATATACATCTTCCCGGTTCTAGTGTAAAAACTAGCTCCTCGATGCCTACTGACGCTGAAGATGAGATTGATATTCCTGCTTTTTTAAGAAGGAAGAAATAACCAATGAAAAAACTAGTAGGGCTGATTATTATTTTTGCTCCTTTGGTAATTCTAACAATAAGCATAATTACTTTAATTACAACTAGTCCCATAGACAGTAGCACTAACTCTTTAATTGACAACTTTGCTTTTAAGCAAGTACTTTTTGCTTTAATTGGGATATTATTGGCTTTAGTGGTTGCAAAAATAGACGTAGATTATTTGCGAGTTCCTGCGGTGGCCTTGGCTTTTGTGCTTATTATGATCTTTAGTCTAGTATTTGTGTTGGTATTGCCACGTACTATTGCAAATACACACCGTTGGTTTGTAATAGGTCCTTTTACAGTTCAGCCTTCTGAATTAATTAAGCCTTTATATTATGTGGTGCTTGCATATATTTTGACCCTTAGAAAACCTCACTTTGCAAAATTGTTTATACTTTCAGGTGTAGTCATGCCTGTTTGGTCACTTGTTTTTTTAGAGCCAGATGCTGGAACAACCTTATTTTATTTTGTTGTGACTTTATTAGTTGTGTTTGTGTGGGCAAGTAAGTGGAGACTTATAAGACAGGCTGTAATACTATATTTAGTGGCTCTTATAGCCGTTGGGATTTTTTTACTTTTACATGCATGGTATGGTGTCTTGTTTTTTATTCCTACGCTTTTTGCAATAAAAAATTTGAAGAGCTGGGTTGTTTTTGGTGGTCTTCTCTTATTCTCTATTATGTTTGCAGGCGGACTTGTAGCATTGTGGAAATTTAATATATTAAAATCATATCAAAAACAAAGGATACGACCCTTTTTGCAAGCCTATGCGCGTGGTGGGCTAAGAGGATTATTACAACTCCATAGTGACCCTAATCCTCATGTTAGACAAGCACGTATAGCGATTGGCTCAGCAGGCATATTAGGCAAGGGGCCTTGGCAGGGGACACAATCTAGGTTGCGTTTTTTACCAGAATATACTACCGATTTTATTTACGCTGCATTTGTGGAAGAATTCGGTTTAGTTGGTGGTTTTGTAGTAATTGTAATTTATATTATTTGGTTTTTGGCAATATTTATTGAGATACTAAGAACCGAGCAGGAATTTTATTTTTTACTCCTACTCGCAATTTTTGTGGGGATGAGTTTTCAAACCATTGTGAATATAGGGATGAACTTAGGGATTTTGCCAACCAAGGGTATGCCTTTGCCATTTTTTAGCTA
>JALVLD010000006.1:643-2148 GCA_027033525.1 Candidatus Dojkabacteria bacterium | reverse complement strand
TGAATATACTATTGCCATGAGTACAATTAGTCTAATTCTTCGTTTTTTCACTTTTTATTGCCTCCTTGGTAAAGGATACCAGAAAATAATACATATTTATAGCTTAATCTTATAATCAATAATTACCACTCTCCATCACTTATATGACCAGCGGTTTGATGTTTGATTACACATAAACTGATATTCCGCCGAAAAATGGACACTAAGTTAAAACTTAAATTGAATAGAGTTTATTTATGGGAAAGATAAGGGCTTAAACGACTGAGTTTAAAAGGAAGGCAATGCCGCTAATCTTGAAAAGCAGTTGTCTGTGAGTACATGAAAAGCTTCAAAAATAATAAAGGAAGACATTTATCACTTAACTATTTGTTGCCTAAAATGAATACGAAAGACGTCATAATCAAGCTAAAAAAGGGGGATTTAGTTTAACTGTGTGTCCGTGTAAGTGGGGGAAGATCAGTTTTAAAAGCCTAAGCCTCAAAATGTTTAATCTCTTGGTTTGATCTTATAATTTCGGTAAATACCCAAAACCCGTGAAAATATACTCACAAGGTAGAGTAAAAAGCTCATTATTAGGACAATTCTCCAGATAGGTGCTTCAGTAGCGAATTTGTGCCTTGTAAAAGCGAAATAGAAGAAAAAAGGTGGAACAACCAAATTGAACGCAAGAGAAAGCGGTTGTCGAACTAATGACTTGGTAGAAGTAGTTTCGGTAATATCACTCATTGGAAAGATCAATATCTATATCAGAGCTGTTGTTTTCATTTGATACCTTAAAAAATATATATAATGACATAATCATCCAAAACGTGACGAATATAAAGGACATATAAATCGAAATGTTATCACGTAAATTGCTTTGCTGTTTTAAATAATGCTCGTTATAAGAGTCGATTCTACTTACTATCCCTCCTGAGAATGCTAAGAATAAGCTACCATTTAATGCCAATTTTCTAATTGGGTTTTGTGACGGGTTGTTATAGATTTTATGATTGAACTGAGGATTACTCTTATATTTTTTGATAACCAAGACAAAACTAGTTAGAATAATGAGAAAATATATTACTAAGAGAGCTAGAATTATTTTGTGTATTGGATTGATAATTGAATTAACTGTAAAAGGACCTAAGCTAAACACAACTACACTGCATAAAATAGAGATTATTCCGGCAGAGATTGCGATTCTGTGAATTATTAATCTTTCTTGCCTTTCTGAGTTTGTGAGCATATCATCCCTCGCTCTAAGTGTACCATACCCGTAATTAGGCAATATATAAAGTATGGTTTGTGTTAACAATACACAATAAATGCAAAACCCGTCAATGGATTTTGCATCATTCTATTAGGTTTTGTAAGTATGTATTATTCGTCTGTATCAGCCTCGAGGGTTGCATTACTAGTTAAATTAATACCTTTTGACTTTAATAAATAAAAACCGCTAATAATTAGCATAACCGGTAATAGCCAACTGCCGGAGAAGCTCGAGATTAATAAGGCGATTGCCA
>JALVLD010000006.1:0-633 GCA_027033525.1 Candidatus Dojkabacteria bacterium | reverse complement strand
ACCAAAGAAACTGCCGGGTAGATAGCCCATTTTTTATTGGCTGCTAAGTAAAGATATGTAAATGTGGCAGCCAAACCAAAGAAGAAAACCATTTCAGAAATATTCTGGAGAAATGTAAACCTTTCATCAATTGCCGCTACCGCTGCGATACTAGCTAAAATACCTGCCGGTATAATTGCCCACCATTGATTGTTGTGATTGTTGTATACAATTACAAACCCTAGTGCAAGAGTTATTAAAAAGGATGTGCCTGCCATTGCCGGGTTTAATATGGCGGTTGTTGCTGCAAAAAACCCTGTAGCAACTAACAAAGCCCAGATATTAGTTCGGTTTTTATAATATTGACGGCTAAAGAGCAAACCCGCTGCCCCTAGAATAATTGCGCCAAAAATACTGCCTAAATTGAATATGCCTAAATTACCAAAAAATAGAATTATGCCTGCAATTATTAATAAAAGACCGATGTTTTTTTGTCTAATACTCATGACTGAGACCTCCTAAGACACAGTTTAGTTTTAATAGCCGGTCTTAACTTCGTCAAAAAGTATGGCAATGCCTCTGCAACTTTAGAATGATGTAAAAAGTCGCGGTAAAACGTTAAACTAATGCTATATAGTGCCCTATGACTAATTC
>JALVLD010000005.1:1553-2164 GCA_027033525.1 Candidatus Dojkabacteria bacterium | reverse complement strand
CCACGAAGAGCATTTTGAAAAGAAGAGAGATTTAACATAATGTATTAATTTTTATAATCTTCGTTTGGGAACACTTCTTGACAAGCAGCCCATCTAGCGTCGTCAATAGCATTTAAATTATAGTCGCGAGTAATACCAAACCAACCAGCCTTATAAAGCCTATGACAAAGATTCAATAAGCTTTTATATTTACTTGGATTCTTATTCCTATCATCAACCACTGTTTTAAACTCATTGTAATAAAAATCTTTATTAAATTTAGTAACGCAGACATCAAAATAGCGTTGATAATATCCATGCGAGGCATGTCTTTTTACAGAACTAATACTCGCCACATTATAACAGGCATTTTCATCTACAGCTGCGGTTTTACTCTCTATTGAGCTCATATTTTTCTCACAGACGTCTTTTTCAAGCTCACCTTTATCACATTGATCTAACCAATCTATGCCGACATAAAAGACATCTTTTCTTAAAAGATCTAAAGCATCAGAACCAAACCCCGAAGTATTTACAGCTGCAGGTAAATATTCTGCCTCAAGTGTAAGCGAAGCGCCCTTGAAGACTTTGTTTACAATTAAATTCATTAATCCAACGACAAAGACTAAAAA
>JALVLD010000005.1:0-1543 GCA_027033525.1 Candidatus Dojkabacteria bacterium | reverse complement strand
TTTAATTTCTCTGCATCATCCCTGGCCATAATCCACATAATTGCCCCAACTATTGCCATACCAACACCTACAGGGATTACAAAATATAAAGCAAGATGAAAAGCTCTATCAATCGTTGTACCCAAAGTAGAAAGTTGAGGAGGTGGAGGTCCGTCAGGAATCTTAATTCCTTCTCCATCAGCCTTCAAAATAAAACTATTTAAGATATCGACAAAAACAAATGACATCTTAACGCAGGCCCACAAAGTTAGCTAATACGAACTTTATAAGAAGAGGAGCAATAAAAACCAAAATTAGACCCACGATGGTATACGCCATAGTTTTTTGAGCCTTTTCGACTTTATCTTCCTTACCTTGTGAAAATATATACAAAAATCCCGCATAGACCATAAATATAATTGCTAATAGAGCAGCAATTACGATAACAGTGTTTAATGTATTTTGGACCCAGCATTCTAATGTGTCACATTTGAGGTAATGCATCGTATTCAAAACCTCATTGGGAGATTCATCCAAGATTGATTTATGTTCCGTTGTAGTTTGATTTAAGTTTAACTCATTATCCATTTTATCTAATCCTTAAAATACAAAGAATTTAACTAATCTCTAATATTTACGACCCCATATCACGGTCATAATTCCTAAGATCATGTGAATTATTTGGCTGAGAAACCCCCATTTGCTTTAACACAAACCTAATAATAAACCCAGCCATAAATGCAACAACCAAACCAATAAGCGTATATGTTACCGTTGCTTGGGCCTTTTTAAGCTTTGCCTCATCCCCACCAGCTGTAATATATAAAACGCCACCATATATCAAAAACGCAACCGCTAATAGAGTTATAAATACCAACGCTCCATTTAAATATTGAAGTGCTGTATTGGTAGGCGAGTCGACGAAAGAGATACTTGGGCCGAAACCACTAAACCACCCTTCGTACGGGCTTCCTTGTGCTCTCAACACCAAACTAAACAAAACATCCCCCATATAAGTCATTATCATCAACAAATTCTAAAATAAGGATTAATAACTACTTAGCCCTTTACTCCTAAAACATTATTTAAGATAAAGCGAATAATCAAGCCCGCCAAGAAAGCAATAACCAAACCGACGATTGCATATGTAGCAGTTTTTTGAGCCTTTTGAATCTTAGAATCATCTCCAGCCGCAGTTGCAAATAACACACCAGCAAAAATCAAAATTGCAACAACCAAAAGAGTAATGATCGCCAAAGAACCATTTAAAAATCTTTTAATTGCTTCATCAGGATTTTTATATTGTTCATCATTATTAGGCCCAACTTTCGTAGCATCTATAATTTTGGCAGGATCATAACCAACATTTCCGGAAGTTGTAGTTGTAGTAGTCGTCCCATCTCCAGAGTCACCTTGGGCCAAGACCTTATATGAATTAACGCTTCCTAAAAGGAAGGACGCCATAACAGCAATAGTTACAAAAGCTTTAAGAAATTTCTTCATTTCTTTAATAAAAATAAATTTATTTATAACTTATTTTAGCATATTCTCTGCAACTTGCAAG
>JALVLD010000004.1 GCA_027033525.1 Candidatus Dojkabacteria bacterium | reverse complement strand
GTCTTATTACTTTGTGTAGCTATTGTATATAGTAGAATGTCAACTAAATCAATTTTGCTGGACTTAAAAATTTTTAGTGCTTCTAATACGGCTGATTTATTGGTGACTTTAATCCACTTGTGAGATAAAAATGATATTAAAGTGTCTGCAACCCTTTCTCTAGGAATGCCATATGTATGAATTAAATGGTAAACAATCTCAACTAAAATTGTATGAGGTATTTGAATATATTCGTTATTCTTTTTGACTGTCTGAAAAAATTTATAGGCTTTTGTACTTTGTTCTGGAATATCTTGAACAAGGAATCGTAGTATAATATTTGTATCTACTAAATAGGTTGTCATGTCCTTTTGGTTCCCATATATTTTAAGAATTCCTTACGCATCTGCTTGAAGTTTTTATTAACCTTTTTGCGAGCGTATTTTGTAAGGCTACCGTAAAGGTCAAAAAAATCATGGGCTTTTTTTATAATAATGTGACCATCTTTGTTGTATTCAACAAGCACAAAGTCATTAGGGGATATATTGGCTTTTTGGCGTATGTGTACAGGAATTGTAATTTGCCCTTTTTGTGTAACTCGAGTTAGAAACATAGTAATAAATTATATCTTAAATATTTTACATTATCAAATAGTAATACTTTATAGTATTAGTATTACCACATGGCAAAGTACAGTTTTGTGTATATAACTTGAAACTTCTTAACCTCTAAGGAATTTCTTTTTTAACATCTTCTTATGCGCGTATATGCTTTTATAGATAGTCAGAACTTAAACTTAGGCATTAGAAGTGCTGGTTGGAAACTAGACTTCAGAAAATTTAGGCTGTATTTAAAGAATAAATATCAAGTACAAAAAGCATTTTTGTTTATTGGGTATGTTGCTGGCAATGAACGGCTCTATACCTTTTTACAGAAAAGCGGTTACATTTTAATTTTTAAACCAACTTTAGAAGTTAAAAAGGGCGTTAAAAGTTACATTAAGGGTAATGTAGATGCAGAATTAGTATTGCACGCCATGATAGAATTTCCTAATTACGATAAAGCTATAATTGTAAGTGGTGATGGTGATTTTTACTGTTTAATTGAGTATTTAGAACAACAAGGAAAACTTGCCAAAGTTTTAGTGCCTACTAGAAAATATTCTAGGCTGTTGCGAAAATTTAATAAGCAGAAGTATATAGTCCAATTGTCTTTGTTACAAAAGAAGTTAGAATATAAATCAGGAAAAAATGCAAACAAGTAATTGAGAATAGGGAAAAAGGAGGCATTTGCGGTCGGTCGAAACCTTAGGCTAGGCCTCCCATCGTGATTATTGTATTTATACCATATTCACACAAAAAGTCAAGCTAAATTAATAACTTTGTATAGGTTTAATTGCGAGAAATTCGGAAGATGGTGAGTGGGGGGGTTGTATTAATTGGTGCATCAGTTTTTAGTACTACTTTAAAGTTATTAGTTTAAAGTGTAGATGTAGTGTTCGTTCCTTTAACGTCATCTTGATTTGTTATGATTTTTGCATGGAACCTAAGTCTCTTGTAGATAAAGAACTAGATGGAGAGTCAGATGAAGAACTAAAAGGAAAATTAAGAGCCCTTAAAAGGAAATATAGACTTAAGAAATTCGGACTAAGATATGCTTTATACGCTCTTAAGCTAAGTGCTGCATATGGGATTTTAAGCTTGAATATTTGGATTGCTGGCATTAGCATTGCTTTGGTGTTGTTTTTGAACTATAAACTAAAAAGAGAATATTGGAAAGAATTTATGGAGATACTGCTCGATGTGGATGATGACGATGAAGCTTAAATTCTACGCTTTTCCCTTTAACTGTTTTATTATTCTGCTTATTTTCTTTCTTACTGCTAGTTCTGTTTTGCCTGTTATTTTGGCAATCTCTTTGTGAGTGTAGCCGTAAAAATAGCGGAGCATTATAAGGTCTTTGTCTTGTGGTGAAAGCTTTTCCAGTAGCCTTTGTACTTCTATTTTTGCCATATTACTTTCTAGTAGGTCATAGTTGCTGGAATTTTCAGCAAGTTTGGAGGTATTACGACCATTAGACATATTTTCTATTGCTACTTCCTTTGTGTTTGTAGTTTGCGATTCTTTGTTATTGCTTCCCAGAATACTAGAAAATGGAATAAATTTGCGAATTATTTTCTGCTTTCTTAGCC
>JALVLD010000003.1 GCA_027033525.1 Candidatus Dojkabacteria bacterium | reverse complement strand
ATTATACACCAACGAGAATAAATTTGCAAGTAAAATACGCTAGGAAAGTATTTTTTACTCTACTCTACCCTACTCCTCTCTTAATGCTTCTACTGGGGAAAGGCGGGCAGCAACAAATGCAGGATACAAACCAAAGATAATTCCTATTAAAAATGAAATTGTGGTTGCTAAAATAATTGCTTTTATAGAGATTACAAATGGCATATGAGCAATATGTGTTATTGCAAAACTTCCAGCAATTCCTAGTAAAATTCCAAGCAAGGCTCCTATTATGTTATATACCAATGATTGAATTAAAAACATAGCCAATATTGCTTTATTCGTGGCACCTACTGCTTTGCGTAAGCCTATTTCTTTTACCTTTTCTTTTACACTTACAAGCAATATATTCATTATGCCAATACCTCCGACTGCGAGTGAAATGCTTGCAATTACTGCTATAAAAAGGGTTAGGATATTCATTATAATTGCAGTCTGTTCAATAAGATCATCTTGGGTTAGTATGTAGAATGGAAGGTTCGTTATACGTTTTATGGTTTGTTCTAGGTTGGTTAGGTTGTCTAATTTTGTCAGTTTTATACGTATAGTTGACATTTTAAGGCCAGGGTAAAGGGTTAGAATGCTTGGATATAAAACAAATGCGGAATCGTTTAGGTTTGTATTTATTCCGGAGTCTGACGCAAATTCTACTACACCAATTACGTTTAGTTGTTTGCCATTAAGTGCTATTGTGTTGCCTGTGGCAACAGCTCGCGGGAATAGTTCGTGGGCGAGGTCTTTGCCTAGCACTATTACAGGCCGTTTTAAAATCTGATCTTTAGCTTGAGGGAAGTGGCCATCTAGCAGACGAAATTCAAGAATCCTAAAAAAGTTGTAATCAGTGATTATTATGTGGTATGTGCCTTCCGCATAGTCGCTATGTATAAAGGCCGAATTTACAGCACGAAAGGAGACATCAATTACGTCGGGGCGTTTTAAGAGTGCTTGTTTTATCTTTTGAGCTTCGTTTAATGGGAATCCTCCAATAAACATGGAAGGATCAGGCAAACTCATAGAATTTGACGAGCTTTTTTTGCCATAAAAAATATAAACAATGTTGTCACCTAAGGCATTTAGGGTTTTATATATTGCAGCTTTAGCACTGACACCGACATTAATAAGTAATATCACACTACCGGTGCCAATTAATATTCCAAGCACCGTTAGGAAAAAACGTAACTTATTTGCAAGTGTATCGCTTATAGCTTTGCTTACCCAGCGAATGAGTGTTCCTACTCTACTTTCAAATATTTTTAGTGCAATTTTACTTATCATAGTTTATTATTTGACCATCTCTTATATAAATTGTTCTTTGAGTCCATTTGGTAATCTCTGGATCATGGGTTATTATTATTATTGTTTTTCCTTGCTTATGTAAATCAGAAAAAATTTCCATTATTTGTTTGCCTGTTTTAGAATCTAAGTTTCCAGTAGGCTCGTCAGCCAAAATTAAGGCTGGATCTGCAATGAGTGCACGTGCAATTGCAACACGTTGCCTTTGTCCTCCGGAAAGTTGGTTAGGTTTATGGTGGATTCTATGTTCTAATCCTAATTTTTTAAGAATAGCAAGTGCTTTAGCTTTAGCATTAGGAATGTATATATATTCTGTAGGAAGTAATACATTGTTTAATACATCGTATTTGTTTAACAAGTAAAAGTTCTGGAAAACAAAGCCAATTTTTTTACCTCTAAATTCTGCAAGTTGTTTATCTTTTAGTTTACGTGTATCTTGGCCCTTTATAAATAATTTGCCTTTGTCAAATTTATCTAAAAGGCCAATTATATGCATTAAGGTACTTTTTCCACTGCCACTAGGGCCCATAATGCTTATAAATTCGCCTGGATAAATTTCAAGATTAATTCCTTTTAATACATGTAATGGTTCTGGGCCAGTACGGTAATACTTGTGAATATTTACTGCCTTAACAACAGTAGTCATATTATTTGAACAATTGTTTTATGCGATAAAAAGGTGTAATTTTTATTTTATGCTTTGGTTTATTTTCTTTTATAACCAATTTAACATTAGACTTTAAGCCGCCAGTTACCTCTATTTGAGTTATTTCTTGAATGCCAAGTTTCACATCCTGTCTTTTATAGCCTGTATTAGTGAGTATTTTTACATAAGGTTTATTG
>JALVLD010000002.1 GCA_027033525.1 Candidatus Dojkabacteria bacterium | reverse complement strand
TTCTTCCGGATATTTTTCTCCTGGAATAAATTTAGCTCCTAAAGCTTTAGCTTTTTCTTGCGGCAATATTACAAAGTTTACAGGCAAGCCTTTATCTATTTGTAAGTTTACCCACTTTTCTATTTGTTTTATTTCCTTATCTGTAAGGGCCCTATCTAAAGGGAAATCAAAACGCAATCTTTCTGGTGTTATATTACTTCCTTTTTGATAAATTTGGTTGCCAAAAAGATTAGTTAAAGCAGCATGAATAAGATGCGTAGCTGTATGATATTTAATTGTAGTTTCAGAATGATCTGCTAAGCCACCTTTAAAGCGTTTTTTAGCACCTTCTCTAGAGATTTGTTTATGCTTTGCAAATAAGTTATTAAAATTTTTAGAAAATTCGTCAAAATCTATATTTATGTTGTTTTCTTTTAATTCTTCTACAAACAAATCAGCAGGATATCCGTCGCTTTGATATAAATCAAATGCTATTTGAGCTAAATATTCTGGATTGGTATTTTTACCGCTAAGTTTAGCTAAAATTTGTTTTACTTTTGGTACTACGCGTTTTATGGTATTTATAAACTTATTTTCTTCTTGCAAAAATATATCTGCAATTTCGGATTGTTTATCTTTCCACCAAGGATAAAGCCAACTTAACATATCTATTGTTGGGCCAAGCAAAGTAGGAGAAAGTGCTTTTTGAACACCTAATTTCCATCCCATACGAACCATGCGGCGAATAAGCCTGCGTAAAACATAGCCTTGATCTTTATTACTAGGATAAACACTATCCATAGCAATTATAGTTGCAGCACGCATATGATCAGCTATAATACGCATTTCATAAACATTATTGGAGTACTCTTTATTAGTAAGCTTTTCTATAGCATTTATTATTGGATAAAACATATCTGTTAAGAAAATATCTTTTTTGCCTTGCACAACCATTGCAATACGTTCTAAACCACCACCAAAATCTACATTTTTTTGTTTTAAAGGTTCCCAACCTTTTTCTGTTTTTACATATTGCATAAAGACACTATTACCAATCTCTAAAAATAAATCTTCTTCTGTTTCAGGATTTTGTCCTGGTTTAGGCGGCGTGTTTCCCAGCCAGTAGAATATTTCACTATCTGGTCCTCCGAGTTCTCCAATGGCATCGCCACGTTGCCACCAGTTTGAATCTTTGCCAAATGCAAAGATTCGTTCACCTTCGTTAGCTTCTATGCCATATTTTGCAAAAATCTCTTTAATAATCCCGATTGATTCGGTATCTTTTGGTGCAGATTCATCTCCTGCAAATACTGTAGCGTAGAGGCGTTTAGGATCAAGACCTAATTCTTCAATAAAAAACGTATAAATCCAATTAAGTTGCTCCTTTTTGAAGTAATCACCTAAACTCCAATTGCCAATCATATGAAAAGCCGTTGTATGGCGTATGTCTAAGCCTACTTCTTCTATATCTTGAAAACGAATTGAGCGTTGTACATTTGCAAGACGTTTGCCAAGTGGATGCGGTTCACCCATTAAGTAGGGTACAAGCGGAAACATACCAGAATTTACAAAAAGTAGAGTAGAATCTTCTTGAGGGACTACAGAAACATTGGGAATTTGTTTATGGCCGTGTTTTGCAAGAAAACCAAAGTATTTATCTAAGATTCCCTTAGAGCTAAGCATAGGGTATTATAACAGAAAGTAGGGTTAGGCGGCAGTTATGCTAACAGGCTCTCGTTGTGGAGTTGTTGGATTTTGTTTTGATGATTCAGCGATACCTGTTTCTATTCGCCTCGTAAAATACTCTGCTAATATTGGGAAAGCTTTTTTAGGGAGTTCTTCAAAACCAAGGTTTTTGTTTAGTTCACGGGCTTGTGCTTCGATAATATTACCTTGAGCATCGGTTCTAACTTGGAGTAGTCTTGTAATACCCTTCTCATCGGTATATTCATCGACAATAATATAGCCTTGTTCGTTAGGTCTTTGACGTGAGATTGTGATAGTAATATCCGGTAAACCTCTGTCACCTAAGGTCTGAGGAGATGGGCGAGCTGGATCCACGAAGGATTCCTTGTGAGGCAAGACCTGTGCCGCAAGATTCGCGTATTCCTTGAGTAATTCAGGAGGGATTTTTGCTTGCGGTTTTTTAGCTATTTCTGCCATAGGAGGTCGATTTGGTGCGTGTTTAGTAGTAGAAC
>JALVLD010000001.1 GCA_027033525.1 Candidatus Dojkabacteria bacterium | reverse complement strand
ATAAGGAATATTACCTAAAATATTACAATATTTTATCTCCTAAAAACAGAAATCTATCTTTACACTCCTCTTATATTATTTTGGTGATTCTAAAGATTCTATTATCCTCTTACTTCCCAATTTGAGAATTATAGCTTTTCTCCTCTCTTTTTTTTCTACACTTTATTCTCCTATCTCTCCTCTTTTTCTTAATTCTCTTATCCTCACACTATCTTTTTTCTCCACATCTAATACGAGACGTAAGATTATTATTGTGGTGGTCTGTTTCTTTCACTTCATTGTCAGGGTCAATTATAACAGTCACATCTTTTCCGCAAATTGAAGGATTTGAATGAAATCTGATTTCTTTAATTTCATTGGCTTTAATTCTTATATGCTTAACTATATCTCTCTTCCCTACAAAATCCCCAGATTGGTAAATTATGATTCTGAATTTTAAGTTACCTTCAAAATCACTGTAATAATTCTTCATTCTTACAACCAAAAAATTATCTTTAAAAAACATTGGGGAAGCAATCAAGGCAAAATCCCTTGCTTTATCTTTTCTTTTAGTAACCTGAATTTTACTCTTTTTTAGTATTGAAAAAACCCCACTTTTTCCATAAACTCCATCATCACATCCAGACACTATTTTTATAAAATATTTTCCCCCTTCGTCACTTGGATAAATACGCCATGAATTATACACTCCTGTATTCCTAATAAAAGAAGGAGGAGTTAATGGTCTATTTTCAAGACTCCTGTACTTAACAAGATATAAAGAAACTATATCACAGTGACTTCCATTATCTTGCCAGGTTATAGTCTTAGGCGTTCTGCTTCTAAGTAGAACATCTCCGGCTTTCGGGCTTGTCACAGTAAAGGCATGCCCTATGGCAGAGGCTTCTTCTATGTTAAACTCTTCACTATTATCATAAACAGTGTTGTCCATTGTTTTCACTCTTACTACATACCTACCTGCTGGAATCGAATCAGGAATATGCCAATCATAAGTTCCATCATTTTCAGTCGGTCTGATTATTATTGTCTGTAGTGTTACTAAATCTGGTTTATACAATGTGATCTTCACATTGGAATCCATGCTTCCACTCTTTGTCCAAGTGATTGTATAGGTGTTTCCCTTATACCAGACATTCCCTGAGTATGGACTTGTCACTGTGATGCTTTGCGAATAACCGATTCCAACAATAAACATTGAAATCAAAAAAAACAAAAAAATCCTTTTTTTCATCTTATAACCTCCTTATGCTTTAGTAAAAATCCTCTTCAACAATCATTCCAGAGGTGTTTTTTCTCATAATAGTGGCTTTTTTCTAACGCATATATTTCATTTGCCTCATATCGTTCTACAAATTTGTTAATATTTCGACATATTTGTATGTATAATAAACTTTCCAGAGCTTTTTTTCAACAAAAACCAAAAGGTAAAAATGCATGTTAAACTGTTTTCCATTAATAATTCAAGATCAAATATTTTATAGAGACAATTCTTGCATATCAAAAATAGTTAGGAAAAATGAAGATATTTTTTTTAATAAATATTGTTTTTTTATATACTAACAAATGTACAGACAAACAAAAAAGCTAAACTTACTCTATCTAAATGTGTCCCTAATAGTCCTTCAACATAAATTCTAATTCTGTAAAGGATTTCATTCGCTGGACTTACTTTACAATGTATTGTTGCGGTCCAACTAGCTTCACTTTGGGTGATAGAGGTGTTAAATAACTTCATCCTTTGAGGTTTTCTATTATTTCAATTATTTTAAATTTCCAACCATTTTTAAGGTTAATTTTATAAATATCATCACCTTCATCATCTCCAATAGCACCCTTTGTGTTGCGATCTATCTCCAATAAGGACTTATCCCTGTGATGCTTTGTGAATAACCAAAAGCAGAGATAAACAACACTATGATTGTAATAACGAAGATTCTTTTCCTCCTTCTCATTTGCAAGGTCTTTATTAAACTTTAAAAATATTATAAAGAATAGTGATGAGATTTGCTGTTTATTATCAAAACTACTCACGACATACAATTTGTTTTGGCATAGTTGATCTTTTCTCTGTCCTCTCTATCTTCTCTAAAAGTATTATATGGATCAATCCACATCTCAACCTATACAATTTTACAGAATGAAACCACTCTTTTCCTTCTGCCGTATAATGATAACTTGCTGCAATAAGGGGAATATTAAGATACTTAGTTTACCGACATCCGAATTAATTTTAAATTTAGGATTAACAGAAGAATCATATTCTGAATTTTGAATCAATCACCTTCTCTTATCCTTTTATTATCTTTTAATTGTTATATTTAAAACTTCATTTTAATATTAATTTGTAAAATAAAATAAATACTTAATGATAAAATAGGTTAAAGTCTTATATATTCCAATGTAAGAGTTAGTTGTACCTGCATTACACAAGGAGCATAATAGTTATTATAAAGCCCTTTTTCGTCATTTCCCATAAAAAGCAATCCTTTGTTTTTTGAGGGAAAGATAAGCCATTTTCTAACAACAGATGTAATATTGGCTTTGGAACCATTATGATTTACTTTATCACCTAATTGAACTTTAAATAGATCAGAGTTATCGTTTTTTATAACATGAATAATCAACGGACATTTTTTATTGGTATTCATTATTTTCAGAGTAGCTTTTTGAAATCTATAACCACCATTATAAAGATATTTATGAAATTTTATAAAGCTAACTAAATCAAAATAAGCTTTACCTCTATAGACATAAGCGTTTCTACAATGATAACTTTCATACCATCCATGAAACCCTGCCACCACGATATTATGGGCATTTGTTGGATATGGTGTTAATTGTTGAATAAATTGACCGCATTCCGAATAATCGGAATATTGTTTAACCTGATTTACACAAGAGGGGAACAATTTCAGGCTTTCACCGCTGCGTTTTTTAACTGTAAATTCTTCACTTAATCCCTTAAATACTCTACTATTAATTTGACATTCGATATAGATTCTATATCTTTTTCTCTTTATATTATGTTCTTTAATAAAATCTTTAGGAATTCTCCACCCTATCATTTGATGCTTAGCGGTTTTATCACAGGTAAGAGTAAATAAGAGATAATCATGATTATTCAGACCGTCCCTGGCATAAATTCTTACAGTTTTCCCTTTTGTCAATACATTATTCCATACAATATTCACATTATTTCCTTCCAAATAAGTCTCGCCGGATTTGGGGCTTGTAATTGGTATTTCAAGCTTAAAGTGTCTTAAGAATGATGATGTCTTAATAGAAAAAGTATCGCTTTCTCCGTATACAGCATTATCCATTGTTTTTACTCTTACTATATATTGTCCATTGGGAATTGAATCAGGGATCGTCCAATCATAGGAACCATCGTTTGCCGTAGGTTTTGCTATTATTGTCTGCAAGGTTGTATGATCCGGCTTATATAGTGTTATTTTCACCTGGGAATCCATACTTCCGCTCTTCGTCCATATTATTGTGTATGTGTTCCCCTTATTCCATACTTGTCCGGAATGAGGATTGGTTACAGTAATACTTTGAGAATATCCAAATGAAGTTAATGTAAATATTATGATTAAAATTAGATAAAAATATTTTTTCATTCTTCCCTCCTTTCTTTTCTTCATTTTTTACCTCCTTACATCTTAATTATAAACTACTATGTTTACTTCCGTTTATCTTCAATGAAGTGTAATGGGAGTTTTAATCGTAATATCAACACTTCCATTTACACTTTTTGTTGTTCCGCCTATTGTGTAGATTTTTATTCTATATCTCTTTCCTGTAAACGAACCTAATCCTTTCGGAACTATCTAAGAATATGTTGATTTAGATTTGTCAGCAGGGTCAGATAATACATCATTGCCATCATATATAACTTTAATCAGGCTTTTGCCGTTAAAATTATACAAACCAATTTTAATATGTTTACCTTTAGTAAAGCTGTTGTTCCAAACGAGATTGTATCTTTTTCCTTCAAACCAAGTTGTTGAAGCTGTAGGGTTAGTAATTATTATATGAAAATTAATATGATGAGAAAGAAGCGCCCGTTTTTTATCCAAATCCCGATTTATGATTGTAAAATGCACGCTATTACCATGAACAGAATTGTCAGTAGTTTTTATACTTATATAGTAAGTTCCGGATTCTAAACTTGTAGGCACTGCCCAGATATAACTCCCATCATTAGGTGTCGTATCTGTTATCTTTCCAGCAAGTATTGTCCTATGATTTATTATCCGCATTAATTTGATCTTTACAAATGGACTCATACTCCCGCTCTTTGTCCACAGTATAGTGTAAGTTTGTCCTGCGTACCATCTATCACCTGATCGAGGTTGCCAAACCGAAATTGTGGCAGCAAAACTCATTGCGGTAATAAACACTGCGATTAAAAGAATCAAAAAAACACTTTTCTTCATTTTTTGCCTCCTTTCATTTTAATTAATTAAATTTGCCTTCTTTTATATTTTAATTGTTTTTAATCTGTGTTTAATATTTTAGTAAAAGTATTGTTGTCTTCCCTTGATTCATGGACTTTATTTTCAGGATCAACTTTTATTACAATTTTTGAAACCATATCATACATAAATCCTTGATCTTTTAAAACTTTTACCGAAAATTTTCCGGGTTCTATGGAATCCTGTATTTTAAATTCCAGTTGATATCTTGAAACCCATTGATTATTATCATAGTAAAATATCCGGACTCTTACAACAACATTTTTCGGAGTTTTAACTTTTCCTTTATTGTGCACCGAAACAAAAATATCTCCTTTCAACCAATATTTGTTACCACTTGCAGTTTTCATTTTAACAAGAGGTGAAACATATGCGCTAACCGTAAGATCCGGTAAAAATGAAATGTTTGGGTAAATTTTATGTATTATTTGAAAAGAACCACTATCTCCGTAAACATCACCTGTTAAAGTGGAGATTCTCACTTTATATTCACCAGTTGGTACCGATAAAGGAATTTTCCACTGCATTTCTCCATCGTTTGGAGATATTGTGCTAATGTCCATTATTTTTTCTCCATTGGAAGCTTTAAGTAAAAAGACCTTTAATCGTGTTTTTGAACTTAAATTACTGCTTATCCATCTAATTTCAATATTATTCAATTTTGCAAAACTATCTCCTTTCTTAGGTGAAGTAACGGTTATTTTTTCCCCTATGTGTATGGGAGGATATCCTCCAAAACCTTTTTGTTTAATATAAAATACTCCACTTTCATCGCTCACCATATTGGATACAGTCTGAATCTTTATTCGGTAGTTTCCAACATTTAAACCTGTAGGAACTGTCCAACTATATGAACCATCATTGGTAGTACTGTTCACAATATCAAGTATCTTTGAGGTCAAATCTCCATTATACAATTTTATTTTTATCTCAGCGGTTGCCGGTAAATTTGATGTCCAATTTATCGTATAAGCCTGTCCTTTATACCAGATATCTTCAGAATGGGGACTCTCCACTGAAATATATGGTAATTGAACAGGGTTCTCTATGATTGTAAAAGTTTCTCCGTCATCATAGACAGTATTATCCATTGTTTTTACCCTTACTATATATTGTCCATTGGGAATTGAATCAGGGATCGTCCAATCATAGGAACCATCGTTTGCCGTAGGTTTTGCTATTATTGTCTGCAAGGTTGTATGATCCGGCTTATATAGTGTTATCTTCACATTAGAATCCATTGTTCCACTCTTTGTCCATATTATTGTGTATGTTTGACCTTTGGTCCAAGTATCGCCCGAATGAGGATTAGTCACAACTATATTTGCATTAGTAGAATCCTCTATTGTAAAAACATCTCCGTCTTCATATACAGCATTGTCCATTGTTTTCACTCTCACTATATATTGCCCCACTGGAATTGAACTGGGTACTGTCCAATCATAGGAACCATCGTTTGCCGTAGGTTTTGCTATTATTGTCTGCAAGGTTGTATGATCCGGCTTATATAGTGTTATCTTCACATTAGAATCCATTGTTCCACTCTTTGTCCAGCTAATTGTATAAGTATGTCCTTTATACCACGTTTTGCCCGAATGAGGATTCGTTACAGTAATAGTTTGCGAATAAACAAAAATTGATACGAAAAACATTATAATTAAAATTAAATAAAATCTTTTTTTCATTTTTCCCTCCTGTTTAGCATCTAACAAAAACCACTTACAATTTTCGTGCCATATATTAAAGCATCAACAGAAGTTAACTCTTATCAAAAAAAATAAGTGAGAATAATTTTTTTCATCTCTTAAAAGAGACATTTTTGTCATAATATTAACAAAAATGAAACACCTCTTTAAAGATTTCAGTTTTTTGAATTTATAATTATTTCCAAGGTTGATCTTATATATCAGATACATCATCATCTACAATAGCACCCCATATGTTCCAATATCTCCCGAATATCCTTTCACCTTTCTTTTTTATTACACTAACCAGAAGAACCCTATAACAATAATTAAAATTTGCATCTTTATAGCATTGAATTACCGG